>JALZBN010000227.1 GCA_030947365.1 Actinomycetota bacterium | reverse complement strand
AACAACTTTGTACCCGGCGCGCGGCGGCTGGCGACCATCAATCTCCAGACCCCGCAACAGCCGGGTCACGCCCCGCCGGCGTTCGTCCTCGAGCGCGGCACGCCCGGGGAAATCGCCCTTGTCCCAGGCCACCACCCAGTCGAGCCTCGCCTGGAGCGGGGTGATGCCGGGACCGAGCTCGTGGCCATGCAACGGAAGACCGGCCTCCAATCGCAGCGTGTCACGCGCGCCGAGCCCGGCCGGCATGACACCGGCGTCGAGCACTGCGTCCCAGAATTCGACTGCAGCCGATGCCGCAATCGCGCATTCGAAACCGTCCTCCCCGGTGTAGCCCGTACCCGCCACGGTGCACGGCGCGCCCTTCCAGCGAAACTGGCGTACCCCGAAGCGGGGCAGATCGACGGCCTCGGGAACGACGCCGGCCATCCAGTGGCGCGCGTGGGGGCCCTGCACGGCGATGACAGCCCTGCCGTTGGTGATGTCGTCGCCTCCAACCGCCTCCAGCACCCGGGCCGTGTTGGACGCGTTCGGCATCACGTGAAAGTCGTCGTCGTCGATCCACCACACGATGACATCGTCGAGCACCGACCCATCGGCCGTATCGAGGAGATGGCTGTACTGCGCCCGACCGGGTGCGATCTTGTTGAGGTCGTTGGTCAACGTGCGCTGCAGGCTGTCGAACGCGCCGGGGCCGGCGCGCCGCACCGTGCCGAGATGGCTGACGTCGAACGCCACCGCGCCGGTTCGACACGTGCGGTGTTCCGCGAGGGTGCCGGAGGGGTATGCGAGCGGCATCTCCCACCCGCCGAAGTCGACCATCCGGGCTCCAAGGGCGCGGTGGGAGCGGTCGAGCGGTGAGTGACGCGCCGGCATGAGCGAAGACTACGAGGATCTTCAGGGCTGATCGTGAGCGGCTGATCGTCAGGGGCGAATCCTCAAAGGTAGAGGGCGGCGAGAACCTCGTCGTGGAGGACCCCGTTGGTCGAGACGGCGGTGCCCCCGTCAGGCCTCGCGTTCCCGGCGAGGTCGCTGAAGCGACCTCCAGCCTCTTCGACGATCACCTGTAGCGGTGCCAGGTCCCAGATCTTGGCATCGGGTTCCGCCTGCAGAGCGACGTCAGCGGCCCCCTCGGCGACGAGCATGTGGCCCCAGAAGTCGCTGTAGGAGCGGGCCCGCCAGCACCGCCGGGCCAGATCGATGAACGGGCGGGCCAGACCCTGGGTGTCGAAGGCGACCACATCGTCGTAGCTGAGCAAGGCGTCGGCGAGGTCACCAACCTCGGAGACCCGTGCGGGCTCGCCACCGGCACATGCTCCCTCGCCCCGGGCCGCCCACCACCGCCGGTCTAGTGCCGGCGCGGACACCACGCCCAGAACGGTGTCAGACCTGTGCTGCAGCGCGAGCAGCGTCGCGAACACGGGAATGCCCCGGACGTAGTTTTTGGTTCCGTCGATGGGATCGACCAGCCAGCGCCACTCGGAACCCTCCGCGTCCCGCGGGCCGAGCTCCTCCCCCAGCACGCTGTGCCCAGGTCGGGCCTTGGCGAGAAGGTTCCGCAGTGCGACCTCCACGTCGCGATCGGCTTGCGTTACCGGCGTGAGGTCTGGCTTGGTGTGGACCACGAGGTTGCGATCGCGAAAGCGTCGCAACGTCATGGCGTCGGCGACATCGCACAACTCGAGTGCCAGCTCGAGATCGGGGTTCAATCAGGCCGGCTTGCGTCGGCTCCGGCGCGCCGGGCGCTGGTCGGCTGAGGTGTCGGCGAAGCGCAACGGCAGCGGCTCGACGGCCTCACTCAGATCGACGTCCTGCGATGGCGGCTCGAGGCCGTACTTGACGAGCAGGTTGAGATAGTCACGCTGGTAGAAGATTTCGATTGCGACGTCGGGATAGAGCTCGCGCAGACGGCGCGCCTTGCGGTTCTTCTTGGTAACGAGCTTCTGGTTGAGCGTGGTGATCTCGATGAAGCGGTCGTAGGCCGGTAGGTAGAAGTCGGGCGTGAACGCCTGGACCGGGTTGCGGTTGTTGTCCCACTCGAGCACGAAGGTGCGGGGCTCGTAGTGCCACTCGATACCGTAAAAGTCGAGCAGCTTGGCGAACTGACGCTCCGAGTTGTGGGCGAAGCGCACGCTTTCGTGTGGCAACGCGCTGGTCTCGGGCTCAGGACGGCGGCTGGCGCGACGCAGGAGCTACCCCATACCCCCGCTCGCCCCTGCAGGCGAGGATGGATGTCGACTCGCAGCTTCGGCAAGCGCGGCCTCGGAAAGCGCGGCCTCGGCAAGCGCGGCCTCGGGAAGCGATGCGGTGGGAGGCCGCAGTTCGGTGATCGCGGCGTCGAGTTCTTTCTTCACGCCTCCGAGGGCCATCACGCTGAAGACACCCTGACCGGCGTGCATCAGGTCGACAAGCTCTCCATCGGTGCGCACGAGGACGGAGCCGGCGCCATTGATGACGAGGCTGGCCGAGGAGATGTCTTCGCCAAGGTTGTCGCGCACGTACTCGACGGCACGGCGCGCCTGCTGGAGTGACACACCAGCGTCGAGCAGGCTCTTGATGACCTTCAGCTCGACAAGGTCACGGTAGGAGTATCGCCGCTGCGTGCCCGATCCGCGGGCATCGGCAACCGACGGCCGAATCAGGTCGGTTCGGGCCCAGTAATCGAGCTGTCGATACGTGATTCCGACGATCTTGCACACCGCCGGCCCCCGGTACCCGTCCTCAACTTCCACCCGCAAACGCCTCCTGACAAGTGCGTAGTTACGACAATGAAACCCTAGCTTTTCCACAACCCAAATACAACGACCGAGCGAGTCCCGTGAGGGTCGCCGCGGAACGAGCGAGGCGGCGGGTGGCCCGTAGGGAGGGGCCCCGCCCCGGAGCGAAGCGGAGGGGGTGGGGAGGGACCCTGAGGGTCAGGACCCGCCGCCGGGGGCCGGCTAGGAGGCGAAATCCTCGGGGTTGACACCCTCGAGAAACTCACGGAACCGCTCGACCTCGTCCTCTTCCTCATCTTCGTCACTCACGGCCACCGCGGCCTCGTCGAGCACCTCCTCGGTGGCGAAGATCGGCGTACGCAGGCGCGCCGCGAGGGCAATCGCATCCGACGGCCGGCTCGAAACCTTGCAGGCGGACCCGTTGCGGGTCATCTCGATC
>JALZBN010000043.1 GCA_030947365.1 Actinomycetota bacterium | reverse complement strand
CGCTATAACAACCAGGACCACTCGATGTTCACGGCCATGCTCACGGCCGAGAACATCGCCCTCGGCACCAATCACGACGTGTGGAACGTCAACGTCGAGGAGGAGTACCACGAGGAGTCCTCCGACGACGACGAGACCTCCCAACTCCGCACCCGGGGCACCGGCCGCGACGCGCCGGTCATCTCACGCGAGCACTACGGCGACGAGCACCCGGTCAACAAGCCGGTCAACTGACGCGCCGGGGTAGGTCCGCCGGTTAGGGCTGATAGCGGACGAGGCCGGCCTTTTCGAAGTAGGTCGTGTTCAGTGTCACCGGTCGGCTGATGGCCGGACGGAGCTTCTCCAAGTCGGAGACGAGGGCCTGGCACTTGGCCTTGTAGGTGCGGTAGCCGGGTGACCACACCAGCCACACATCGTGGTTGGGGCCGGCGCGGTCGACCAGCATCTGGGCGAACGGCGGGGACTTGGCCGACTGGTTGCGTTGCGCGTAGCCGACCCAGTCGACCCGCTCGGGCCCCAGCGCGCCGGGGAACGTCAACTGCACCAAGCCACGGTCGGGCAACAGTCGGCTCACCGATGGGCCGAGCTGGTCGGGGCAGTAGGCGACGACGTCGCCGGGCTTAGCCACCGAAGCCAGCGCATGGGCGATCTTCGGGGCCGCGGTGCGCTCGGTGAAAGCGTCCGGCGCGATGGAAACAACTCCGAGAACGACACACAAGATGATCACGCCGTTGCGAATCCGATCGTTGGCCAGAACTCCGGTGCCGGTGGCGACAAGAAGCAGGAACAGAGGGAAGATCACCGCCGTGTAGCGCGCCGCGTACGCAGCACGGGTCACCATCGAAGCCACGATTGCGACAGCAAGGGCGCCGAAGGCGATGCCCGCCAGGAGGCGGCCTGGGTCGCGGCCGTGGAGGTCGAATTCGAGGAGACGCTTGTCGACGGCGCGCCCGAAAACGGCAAGGCCGATCAGACCGTAGAAGGCCAACCCGAGGACGGTGCCGTAGTCGGCGTTGCCGCCGACGAACTGAAAGACGGTGTCGAACACCCACCGCGGCGTCGCGGCTGCTCCCCACGGCGTGCCCGTGTGGCCGACCTGGTAGAGAAAGGACGGCAGCCACGGCAAAAAGACGACGGCGCCGGCACACATCGCCGCCAGGGCGCGCCGGGCTTCGTCACGCTTGGGCCCCCGCAAGGCGCGCCGGGCCAACCACAGGACCGTGACCGCGATCAGGTAGAAGGACCAATAGTGCGTGAGCATCATCGCCGCCGTCGTCGCCGCCAGCAGCACGCCTCGCCACATTGACCAGCGCTCGAGGAGATCGCTCAAAGCGAGGAAGCCCACGAGCGCGAGCACCGTCATGATCGAGTACATCCGGGTCTCGGTGGCTTGTTGAACGGCGAACGGCGACGCGGCCAGCAGCAACACCGCAGCCCATGCCACCCGCCGGCCGCCGAGGCGCTTGCCCGCCACCCAGATCAGGGGAACGGCAACGATGGAGAACAAGCCCGACAGGGCCCGGACGGCGAACGCGCTCTCGCCGAACAGGTCCATCCAGCCGTGAAGGACGAAGTAGTACAGCGGCGGCGCGCCGTCGTGGCGCAGCGCGGCCGGGATATCGCCGAGCGGGAGCTTGGCGATGTTGACCGAGAGGGCCTCGTCGAGCCACAGGTGAGAGATGGCGACGAAGCGAAGGGTCAGCGCCACGGCGAAGGTGAGGGCGACACCGACGCGCAGCCAGGTGACGCGCCGTCCGGCGCGCTCGCCGATCTCGGGCTCGGCCACCGGGGGCGTCGGGGGCGTCGGCTCCCGTATGCGCTCTTCCGCCGGAGTGCTCAGGTTCGTTCTCCAGCGTCGGATATGGGCACGGGCTCAGTGTGCCGCGCCGGCAGGTCTTCGAACTCCGCATCGGAGGGCGGCGTCGAGACCGAACCGTCGACGGGCACGGTGGTTTCCCCCGGCCGCGCGCCAACCGGATCGTCAGCGAACAACATCGGCCGGCGCCACACGAACAGCGCGCCGCCGATGCCAATGAACGTCAGGATCCATCCGCTGATGTCGACGGGTGTGTACGCGTAGTTCAGTGACACATGCTGCGACGTCGGTATGACGACCATCAAGTTCGGAGTCACCCGGTAGGGACCCTCGGCGCCCGACGCGCGCCAGTTCGGGAAATACGACGTCTTCACCAGTACGGGCGAGCCGGTGCGGTCGACGTCGAAGGAGATCGAGTTATCGTCGGAATGAATCTTCGTGACGGTCGCAGGTACGACAGGTTTTCGTGGCGCGGCATCAATCGTGACGCCGGCCCCTTTCGTCTTCGACACCGTGGGATGCGTGCGCACAGCGACGCGCGGCCACGACTTCGGCCCTTCGCCGGCGAGGAGCACGTCCTGGCGCGAGAAATCCATCCACCAGTCAACCGATGCGTCGAGCCACTGCGTGCCGCTGTGCGGACCGGTCATGACCGCGGGGTCGAACGCGAGGGGTTCGACCAGCTCGGAGCCCTTGATCTCGTAGACGTGCCACTTGCCCGTGGTCGCGATCTGGGTCAGGTCGAAATCGACGGCGGCCTGGGCCACCGTCTCCGGTGAGAACGCGAGGTAGTAGCGCGCGCCGAGGAGCTGGAGATGCTTCACGCCGTCCTTGACGTTGAGGCCGCGATAGGGCAGATCGCGCATCGGATTCGACGGCGCCTTCGACAGTTCCGCGGCGCTGAGGAAATGGTACGGGACAGTGGCCGACGACTCGAAGTAGAGGCCCTCCATCGACCCGATGCACTCGTTGGTCCAGTACGGCAGAAGCATCAGAGCCTCGGGGGTACCGAAACGGTCTTCCGCGGACTCGTACTCCCAGTTTGCCCGGCCACAACCATGCTCTCGCCCGACGCGAGCCATCGTGTCGATGATGCCGCGGTACTCCGGATACGCCGGCTTGCGCTCATATCCCGAATAGTTCCACCTGGCCCACGACGGGAGGAAGTTCGTGTTGGCCGTCGTGATCGGCTTGATCGGCTTGTGTATGAGATCGAGCGGCGCGCCGATGGCGAACCAAGCCACGGCGGCTGCCAGCACAGGAACGGCAACCTCGGCCCACGGCACCCGCCCTTCACTCACGGTGTGGACCGTCCTGGCGACGACCCACGCCGCGATTTCAACCAGGATGATCGCGGCCAGGAGGAACAGGCAGAGGTGGAACAGCGAGTTGATGCGGTTGTCGAGTGAGTGCCCGAGGCTGAAAAGGGTGGCGAGACCGGACAAGAGGCCGACCACCGCCAACGCGCCGGCCGCGGCCAGCCGGAAGCTCGACGCCGCCAGTGCCGCGGCCAAAGCCACGAGCAGGACCCAGCGCCAGTCGGGGATGCCGACGAACGTCGGGAGCACCTGGAGAGGAAGGCCGACAACGATCCACGCGCCCACCGCGGCCACAACGGGCGTGGCCAGGAGGACGAGTCGAGGCGCGAACGAAGGACGCTCGGCCACGGATGGCTCGAGCACCCGTTCGTCGGTCTGGTCGAGCGACTCTTCATCGAGCGGCTCTTTGTCGAGTGCGGGTTCGTCAACGGGATCCCGGCTGAGCACCCGAGCCGCAAACCCGCCGATCTCGGCCACGCCGACGCCAGCGAGCATGAAGACGCAGAGATACCAGAACGGCAGCGCCCGGGCGTTCCAGAGCCGGGCCTCGGGGGCGAAGCGGAACACGAACGCCGAGAGGGTTGCCATGCCCACGAGCGCGAGCCCGGTGCGCCGGCGGTAGAGCACGGAGAAGATGGTGCCCACGGCCGCGAGTATGAGCACCCAGAGGATCCCGGCCGGGAAGAGGTTGTGGACGTACGCGTGGATCTTCTCCCAGCCCATGTTGTTGGCGTAGGAACGGAACCGGACGAGGAATGGGAGCGTCCAGAACGCGGCCAGGCACGCGCCGATCCCAAGAGCTGACACGAGCCACACGGCGCGCTTACGCCCGGACTGAAGAAGGAACAGCACGAATGCACCGCCTACGGCGAAGATCGTGGGCAACAGGTGACACAGCCCGGTGAGGGCAAGGAGGACAGCGGCGAGGGCCCTATGTCGGCCCGTGCGCAGGCCCCTTGCCACGACGCCCAGAAACAGCAGCGCCAGCGAGAGGCTGATGGAGAACGCAAACTCGCCGGCGAGCGCGGAGGCGATGTTGCCCCCGTAGATCGTGTTGCTCCACGCGCCGGTCGACTTCTCGTAGAACCCGTAATAGAAGAGGTACGGGACGGTGGCGATGGCCAGAAGTGGCGGGCCAGGGAATCTCATCCCCGACAAACGTCCGAAGGCATAGGCAGCGACCGGCAGCGACAGCACGCCGAGAACGGTGACGAGCTTGAAGGCGATGCCGTACGGAAGGATGTAGGCGAGCAGGGCGATCAGTAGCGCCGGCAGTGGGAAGTAGAACGTGTAGGCAGGAAAGCCCGAGTACCACGCCGGGGCCCACCCGGTGATGCGACCCTGCGGTAGCAGATGCTGCTGTAGGAAGTGCGGCCCCCAAACGTGCGCGCCGGTGTCACCGCCGGCGGGGGTGGTGTTGGCGACGATCAGCGAAGGTGAGAGCTGGACGAGAACGAACACGACGGCCGCGATCACGACCGCGACTGTGATGACGGCCTCCAGTGACGGCCGACGCAGCCTTGACATGGCGACCATGTTGGCATCCCGGCCCCGGGGCCGACTGTCACACAGCACGCGGGAACGGGGATGTAGCGGCTTACCGAACCAGGCTCAGCACCTGTCGGAGGGGAACCGGCTGGCCCTCGCGATCCCACCAGTTGCTCTCGCAATTGGCGCACGAGTGCATCGTGAGGTTGTTGTCACGAAGCGTCACCCGGATCTCGACGAGGTTCGCGGCGCGGCACTTGGGGCACGTCATGTTCGGCCTCCCTTTCGATTTTTGCCCTCCCAGGCTCTCTACCTATCGGCGCGGATCCGGCGCGACTTGAGGGTCTATCTGCGGGCGAGCAAGATGACGACCGTGTAGAGATTGAACGTGAGGTGGGCGATGACGCCCGGCCCCAGACGGCCAGAGCGCACAGCCAGGATGGCCAAGACCACCCCAACGGCGGCCAGGCTGACCATGGCCAAGATGAGGGCATCGGTCGGCAGGTCTTGGAGGTGGGCCAGCCCGAAGAGGATTCCCGAGAGGGCGATGGCCCACACCGCACCGAGGCGGCGCTCGATGGAGCGGAGCACGAGGCCACGGAAGAACAGTTCCTCGACGATCGGCGCGCCGATGACGACGAACGTCGCGAAGATGCCGAGACCCACGAGCCCCACACCGTCGGCCTGCTGGACGAGCTGTTTCGTCGGACCTCCGACGTCGGGGCTTCCGAGGATCGGCGACAACACGATGGCGATGATCGGCACCAGAACGACCTGACAGAGAATCCCAGCGACAACACCCGGCAGGACGTCGGAACTGTGGATCGAGAAGCCGAAGTCGATGCCCAGGTTGCGGGCGCCCTTGAGCCGGCTCGCCAGTATCGCGGCGCCGGCCAGCCCCACCCAGAGCCCCAACTGGCTGACGGCGCGCCCGCTGAGGGACAGCTCCTTCTGGCCGGTGGCGTCGAGCCAAGTGCCTGCGGCCACACTCGACAGGACGATTCCGACGACGATGCCGCCGAGTGCATCTCCGAGGCCCCAGCGCGGCGGGGGACGCGCCGGTGGGGAGTCCGTGGGACCGCTCAGACGGCGACGGAAGTGGGGAGGTCGGGCTCGCGGGTGTCTCGGCCGCTCGCGCCGGGCAGCGTGCGACGGTCTTGGCCCGACCAACCCACGGGCACGCTCAAGCCATCGGCGTGCTGCGCGCACAAGTCGATGGTGGCCGGTTCCGGATCGCTGAGGTCATCGAGCCAGACCCGGCGGTTTCCGTACTGAAAGGTCAGCGCAGCGCTAGCTTCCTGCCCGCACCCGGGGCGCCCACAAAGCCGACGACGATCCATCTACGAAAGTTACCCAACCATGGCACCAAAGACGCGGACCCAGCGCCGCGTGGACGGGCTCGCTGCCGGGGGCGGGGTTCGAATAAGCGGCAGGTAGGCGTAGCATGGCGGTCGTGGCTCCCCTCCCTCCTCCGCCGCCTCGTGGCGCGCGTCGCGACAAGCCCACCGGGCCGTCGCTATCGAGCCGGCCGCCGTGGTCGCGCCCCGTGGTCTGGGCCCTCGCCGGCGTCGCCCTGCTCGCCATCATCCTGGCGCCGTCGATGACGCGGTCGAGCTCCAAGTCGCTCGACTACACGCTGTTCCGCGACCAGGTCGCCAAGGGCCAGATCGCGCAAGTCGACATCAACAACGATTCGTCGAAGATCTCGGGCAAGACCAAGACCGGCAGTGACTTCACCACGACCGGGCCGGCCAAGATCCCCGACGAAGACCTCGCCCTCTTCCGCGACAAGGGCGTGCAGGTCAAGTTCCACGGCCCCAGCTCCAACATCTGGGGCTCGATCCTCGTCTGGGTGCTGCCGATCGGGCTGCTCATCGGCTTCTGGGTGTGGATGGGCCGGCGCGCCCAGGGTCAGATGGCCGGCATCATGTCGATCGGCCGGTCGAAGGCCAAGGTGTACACAACTGAGAAGCCGAAGACCACCTTCGCCGATGTCGCCGGTTACACCGGTGTGAAACAGGAGATCACCGAGGTCGTCGACTTCCTCAAGTCGCCGGCGAAGTTCCGAGAGATAGGCGCGCGGATACCCAAGGGCGTGCTGCTGGTCGGGCCGCCGGGCACCGGCAAGACCCTCATCGCCCGCGCCGTGGCCGGCGAGGCCGGCGTTCCCTTCATGCACATCACCGGCTCCGACTTCATGGAGATGTTCGTGGGCGTCGGCGCGGCCCGGGTGCGCGACCTGTTCCAGACGGCTCGCAAGCAGGCGCCGTGCATCATCTTCGTCGACGAGATCGACTCCATCGGCCGCAAGCGCGGCGCCGGACTCGGCGGCGGCCACGACGAGCGCGAGCAGACCCTCAACCAGATGCTGTCGGAGATGGACGGCTTCGAGACGACGGAGGGCGTCGTGATGATGGCGGCCACCAACCGGCCCGACATCCTCGACTCCGCGCTCTTGCGGCCCGGTCGTTTCGACCGCCAGATCGTCGTCCCCCTTCCCGAGATCGAAGAGCGCTTGGCCATTCTCGAGGTCCACTGCAAGGACAAGCGCCTCGACGAAGACATCGACCTCACCGTGGTTGCCCGGGGCACGCCGGGAATGAGCGGCGCCGATCTCGCCCACCTCGTCAACGAGGCCGCGCTCTACGCGGTGCGGCGGGGCAAGCAGGAAATCCACATGGAGGACTTCGAGTCGGCGCGCGACCGGGTGCTCATGGGGGCACGGCGCGAGTCGATGGCGCTGTCCGACGACGAGAAGGAGATCATCGCCTACCACGAGGGTGGCCACGCCGTGCTCGCCTACGTGATGGAGCACGCCGACCCCGTGCACAAGGTGACGATCCTGCCGGCCGGAATGGCCCTCGGCGTCACGCAGCAGTTGCCGCTCGAAGAGCGACACATCTATCCCCTCAACTACATCCAGGACTCGCTTGTCGTTCGCCTCGGCGGTCGCATCGCCGAGGAGCTGGTCTTCGGCATGATCTCCACGGGTGCCAACAACGACCTCGTCGGTTGCACCGAGCTCGCCCGCAAGATGGTGCGCGAGTTCGGCATGAGCGACCGGATTGGGCCCATGGCCTGGGGCTCGCAGGGCATGGTGTTCCTCGGCGAAGACCTCATGCACACGCGCGACTACAGCGACGAGACGGCGCGAGTCATCGACGAAGAGGTCGAGCGCATCCTTCGCGAACAAGAAGACCGGGCTCGCGACGTTCTCCGCCAAAACCGCGGCGGGCTCGACGCCGTCGCGAGTTCTCTTCTCGAGAAGGAGACCATCGACGGAGCCGAAGTCGGGCGCCTCGTCGACGAAGCCGCTGGTATCCGCCTGGTGCGGTCACCCAGCGGCGTCCTCGAAGTCGAGGGCAGCACCGCAGGTACAGACGAGGGCAAGTCGCCCGACGTTGGTCGCGCTGCCCGTCCCCCTCGCTGACCAGGAGAAGTTCTTGACCAAATTCGCACCCGACATCGCCGCGGCACTGCCCGGCGCGGAGTGGCTGAGGTCCCGGCGCGTCGCGGCCGCGGAGCGGTTCGCCGCCGCCTCGCTACCGACGGAGGCCGAGGAGATCTGGCGCTACAGCCGAATCGGTCAGTTCGACCTCGACGCCTACACGCCCGCCACCAGCCTGCCCATGTCGGCTGCGCACGGGATCCCGGCCGTGCTCGAAGCGGCCATGGCGGCGGCCGGTGAGCGTTTGGCACTCGCCATCGTGCACAACGGGCGAATCGTCCACATCGAAGTCGACCCCGCCCTTGAAGCCAAGGGCCTCGCGATCGGCGACGTCGGTGGTGACGCCGAGGGTGAGGATCTCCTCGGAGATGTCGCGGCCAGCATCGACGCCTTCACCGAGCTCAATAC
>JALZBN010000226.1 GCA_030947365.1 Actinomycetota bacterium | reverse complement strand
CGGGGACTTGGCTTCACCCGGGTGGTCGCCGAGGAGGAGAGGGCGATCGTGAGTCGCGACGAGCTTGAGCGCCAGCTTGCGGTCACCCTCGCCGGACGGGCAGCCGAGGAGCTAGCTCTCGGCCAGGCGACCACGGCCGCCAAGGACGACCTACGCCAGGCAACCGACCTGGCGCGACGCATGGTCTGCGAGCTGGGAATGAGCGACGTGCTCGGGCGACGTTCGCTGGGTCAGGCGTCGACTAGCCCGTTCCTCGACGACGGGCAGATCGTCGTCGACTATTCGGCGGAGGTGGCGGCGCAGATTGACAAGGAGATCGGTCGCCTCGTCGACACCGCCTTCCACCGGGCGACGCAGATCCTGTCGGAGAACCACGCGGTGCTGAAGGACTTAGCCACGGACCTGGTACGACGAGAGACACTGCGCCAACCCGACCTCGTCACGTTCGCAGAGCGCGTATCACGCGAGAAGTTACGAGTCGCAGGTGCATCGTAAAGCCGCACCTGAAGCTGGGCTGAAGACTTTATTAGCGCTTCGGGCTTTCCGGAAGTTTCATGCTCGGAAGCGTCTATCGTGACGGGATATAGGAGGTTTGCCATGAAGCGAACGAGATCCGGGGTACTTCCGAAGCTCGGAGCCTTGGCCGGTGCGACTGCTGTCGCCGCCGCCGTCGTGCTCCTGATGTCGCCGGCGTTTGCTTGCACGATCCAGGGCACGATCGAGATGCATCCCGCCCGCCCCGATCCCGGCGCTGCGGTCAGGGTCGACGGTACGAACTTCAATCCGGGCGCCGAGCCGATTCAGGTCTTCTGGGGCGGCGCCACAGCCCAGACCGGCACGCTGCTGGCCACGGTCTTCGCTGACGGCAACGGGGCGTTCAGCCAGCTGATCACCATCCCGGCCAACGCGCAGCCGGGCCAGTCGTACCAGCTCGCGGCAGTGCAGGCCGATCACACGGGCATCGGCAACGGAGTACGCGCCGGCAATTACGTCGTTGAGATCAGAACGGCCGCGACGGCGGCTCCGACTGCACCGGCGCTGGTCGACCAGCCCGCGGCTCAGGGGCCGGCCGGGGCGGACAGTCGGATCCCTGCCGTCAACAGCAGCCCTGCCGCCCCAAGCCCCGCTGGCGTCGACAACCCGGTCCCCGCAGTAGTCAACGCCTCGCCCTACGGTGTCGCGCCGCTCGTCGCCGGCGCGCCGTCGCCGGCCCGGCCACTCGACCAGAGCGCGCCGTCGAAGGCCTTTGGAGGAGCCCACACTCTCGGGGGGGGACTGTCGCCCTGGCTCCTCCTGCCCCTCGGCGTGGGGGGCCTGAGCCTGCTCACCGGTAGCGCCGCCTACGCCGCCCGCCAGACGCGCCGGGAAAGGGTGCTCGTTCACGCCTGACGTTCGAAAAGCGCGGGTACTGCTCGTCGAGGACGACTCGGCAATACGCACGGCGCTTTCGGTGATGCTTCGTGAAGAAGGCGTCGAAGTGCGCGCCGTCCCCGACGGCCGCACCATCAATCAGGTGGCCGACGAGTTTCGACCCGACCTCGCCATTCTCGATATCCGGCTCCCGGTCGGTCCCAACGGATACGAGCTCGCCCGCTACCTTCGTGGCACCAGCGACATCACGGTGCTGTTCCTCACCGCAGCCGACGGCCTTGACGCTCGCCTCGCCGGCTTCGAGGCCGGGGGTGACGACTACCTCATCAAGCCGTTCGCCATGACCGAGTTGATGGCGAGGGTGCGCGCCCTCTTGCGCCGATCCGGCCGTCTGTCGAACGCGGTCTGGGAGGTCGGCGATCTGGTCATCGACGAAGGAGCCCGCACCGCGGTCCGCGCCGGCATGCCCCTTGAGCTCACGCGGATGGAGGAGGCCGTGCTGTCGGTGATGGCGCAGCATCCCGGACAGGTCTTTTCCAAGGGACAACTCCTGACCCAGGTGTGGGGCTTCGACGAGTACGACGTGAACGTGGTGGAGGTGCACATCTCGGCGCTGAGAAAGAAGCTGGAAGCGCACGGGCCGCGGTTGCTGCACACCGTCCGCGGCGCGGGCTACGTGCTCAAGCCCTGACCGCCGGGCACTGCCGCAGGAACGTTCTTCAGGCGTCCGGCGATCTCGGCCACCGCCTCGACCGCGGGGCTGTCGCCGGCCTGGTCGATTGGAGACAGGCCCGTCTGCGCAGCTCGAGTGATTGACGGGTCGTCGGGGACTTCGAGGATCTCGTAGCCGGGGAGGTACTTGCGCACCCGCTCCACGTCTGCTCGCCCCGACACGCGATTGGCCACCACGAACACTTGGCCAACCCCGAAGTCACGGGTCACCTCCAAGGCGCGCCGGGCCACCTCGAGAGACTTTATGTAGGGCTCGGTGACAACCAGCGCCGTGTCTTCGGGCTTGGGCCACACCCACAGAAGGTCGATGACCCCCGCTTCCAAGTCGGCGATGACGACGCGGTCGGAGGCGTCGAGCTCATCGAAGATGCGCCGGCTCGTGCGGTGAGAACCGCAACAAAGACAACCCTCGGCCGGCCGTTCGATAATGCCGGTCTGGATCAAGCGAACACGGTCGGGGGCGGTGACGCCGAGTCGGGCGAGCAGTTCTTCGGCCCCGTCGGAAGCGGACTCGCTCTCGTCGTGCTCGTGCCCGCCGTCGTGGCTGTGCTCAGCCTTCTCGTGCAGTAACACGTTGGTGACCGACTCGATCTTGGCCGCGGCATCAAGACCCATCCCGAGCGTCACGGCCAGGTTTGGGTTTGGGTCGGCATCGACAGCGACAACCTCGGCGCCGCGGCGCGCCAATGAGCGCGACAGCACGCCGGCGATCGTGGTCTTGCCGGTGCCGCCTTTGCCGGTGATTGCGACCTTCATCGGGAAGACCTCCTGTTGGGTACCTCTAGTCGGTGGATGGTTGCGCCTTCAGGCACGAGTGAGAGTTCGCGCTCTCCGATCTTCCCGGCCAGTCGCCGCACCGCCTCGAGGGCGCGGCTCGACGGTTCGAGGCTGGCGAGTGAGCCCTCGCGTTCGAGGCGCCAGACCTCGGGATCGAAGGGGATACAGCCCCAGGGTTGCAGCGCGCGGGTGATGACGTCGAGGTCTTCCGGGCCGCGAACCTTCGTGGCGATGACTTCGGCCGGGGTGCCGTCGTGGGCCAGGATCTCGAGTAACCGCTGGG
>JALZBN010000225.1 GCA_030947365.1 Actinomycetota bacterium | reverse complement strand
GATCCGGACGAGCCGGCGACAGTGGGGACGAGATCGGTCTGGGCCAGCGAAGTCGGTTCCCCACCCGCCGATGCCCCGCCCGATGGCCCACCCGCCGATGGCGCCGCACCCGAGGGCGTCGGGCCGCCGGACGGCGTAGCGACGGCGCCCGGGGCCACGTCGATGGTGATGATCGGACGTCCGACCTCGACGGTGTCCCCGGGCGCGGCGTGAATCTCGCGAACCACTCCGGCGAACGGTGACGGCAGCTCGACGGCCGCCTTGGCGGTTTCCACCTCGACCAGGGTCTGGTTGACGACGACAGTGTCGCCGGGCGCAACCGCCCAGGACAGGATGTCGGCCTCGGTCAGCCCCTCGCCCACGTCGGGCAGGAGGAACTGCTTGAGTTCGGGCACGCGGATCTGTCTCCTCGAGCGCTCGGGCGGACTGGCCGCTTAGTAGGTGAACGTGCGGTCGACGGCGTCGAGGATGCGGTCCACGTCGGGTAACCACTCCTCCTCGACCCGGCTGGGCGGGTAGGGCGTGTCAAAGCCACCGACGCGCTGGACCGGCGCCAGCAGTGAATAGAACGCCTTCTCCTGCACGCGGGCGGCGATCTCCGCGCCGAGGCCGAAGGACACCGACGCCTCATGCACGACGACCAGCCGACCGGTGCGCTCGACCGAGGTGAGCACGGTGCCGGTGTCCAGTGGCGACAGCGAGCGCAGGTCGATGACCTCGAGGTCGTGCCCGTCGGCCTCGGCCGCCGTCGCGGCGTCCAGCGCGGTGGCGACCATCGGCCCGTAGGCGACCAGGGTGCAGTCCGACCCCGGGCGCACCACCCGAGCCGCGTGCATCGGCATCGACAGGTCGTCGCTGATCTCGCCCTTGATCCAGTAGCGCCGCTTCGGTTCGAAGAAGATCACCGGGTCGTCGCTGGCGATCGCCTGGCGGATCAACACGTGTGCGTCGGCCGGCGTCGAGCAGGTGATTACTTTGAGTCCGGCGGTATGGGCGAAGTAGGCCTCGGGCGACTCCGAGTGGTGCTCGACCGCGCCGATACCCCCGCCGAACGGGATACGGATGGTGATCGGCATGCGCACGGCGCCGCGGGAACGGTTGTGCATCTTGGCCACCTGGCTGACGATCTGGTCGAACGCCGGATAGACGAAGCCGTCGAACTGGATCTCGCACACCGGGCGGTACCCGCGCAGGGCCAGGCCGACTGCGGCCCCGATGATCGCTGACTCGGCCAACGGGGTGTCGATGACCCGGGCCTCGCCGAAGTCCTTCTGCAGCCCGTCGGTGACCCGGAAGACGCCACCGAGCTTGCCGATGTCCTCGCCCATCAGCACGACCTTCGGGTCGTCCTCCATCGCCCGCCGCAGTCCCGCATTGATCGCTTTGGCCAACGTAATCATGAGCGAGCCTCCGCCCCGGCATTCAGGCGTCGCGAAGCGTCGCAGAGGCGGCGGCGAGCGGGGTACCGCGTGGTGCTCATGCCGAGACCGCCTCGAACGAGTCGAGATAGGCCGCGTAGGCGTCGCGTTGCTCGAGCAGTTCGGCCGGCGTGTCGACGTACACGGTGTCGAAGACGGACAGCGGCGTGGGATCGGGCAGGGCCCGACATCCGGCCCGCACGTGCTCGGCCAGCCGCTCGGACTCGGCGTCGAGGTCGGTGAAGAAGTTGGCGTCGGTGTCGGTGGAGCGCACCAGGTAGGAGCGCAGGCGCTCGATCGGGTCGCGCAACCTCCACTTCTCGAGTTCGGCCGAGACGCGGTAACGGGTGGGGTCGTCCGACGTCGTGTGGGCGCCCATCCGATATGTGAACGCCTCGATCAACGTGGGGCCCTGCCCGGAGCGGGCGTGCTCGAGGGCGGCGCGGGTGACGGCCAGGCAGGCCAGCACGTCGTTGCCGTCGACCCGCAGGCCCGGAAAGCCGAACCCGCTCGCCCGCTGGAACAGCGGGACCCGGGTCTGGCGCTCGACCGGCTCGGAGATGGCCCACTGGTTGTTCTGGCAGAAGAACACCACCGGCAGGTTGGCCGCCGCGGCCCAGACGAACGCCTCGTTGACGTCACCCTGACTGGTTGCACCGTCACCGAAGAACGCCAGCACCGCGGTGTCTACGTCCGGGTCGCCGGAGCCGACCGCGCCGTCGCGCTGCACGCCCATCGCGTAGCCAGCGGCGTGCAGGGTCTGCGCGCCGATGACGATCGTGTAGAGACCGAAGTTGTGGTCCGCCGGATCCCAACCGCCCAGGTTCACGCCTCGGAACAGCCCGAGCACGGTGAGGGGGTCAACGCCGCGGCACCAGGCGACGCCGTGCTCGCGATACGTCGGGAAGGACATGTCCTGGCGCTTCAGGGCCCGGCCAGCGCCGACCTGGGCCGCCTCCTGACCCAGGCACGAGGCCCAGAGACCGAGCTCACCCTGGCGTTGAAGGGCCGTGGCCTCGGTGTCGAGACGGCGCACGAGCACCAAGTCGCGGTAGAGCGAACGCAGCTCGTCCTCGTCGACGTCGATCGCGTAGTCGGGGTGTTCGACGCGCACACCCTCGGGCGTCAACAACTGGACCAGGTCGGGCTCGGCCACCACGGACGGTTCCAACGTCATGCACGCCACTCCTCGCGTCGCGTCGCCCCGGCGGGGATCTCCCGCGTCCGCGACCGTCCTGGCTGCCTCGAACGAGGCGGCCGTCGAGTCGATCACCCGCTGGCCCACTTCGTACAGGGGTGGCGTACCAAGGGGGTTGGCAGGGGTTCCTAGCATATCTGTGACGCGCCCCACTCATGCGCCTCATTCGGTTGCCAAGGTTGGCCCGCGGACCGATCGGCCGCCGCGGTCGATCCGGTCGCGGCTACGGTGAAGGCATGATCTCGATACCCGCAGTGGCGCGCGCGGCGATGCTCGGCGTCGCCACCGGTGGCCGCTCAACCAGCGGGGTGGCGGCACTGGCGTTCACCGCCGGCCGGCGCGACCCGTCCTGGCTGCGCCACCCGCTGATCCGCCCGCTGGTCGCGGTGGCCGCGGCCGGAGAAGTCATCGCGGACAAGCTCCCGCAGAGTCCCAGCCGGCTCGAGATCCTGCCGCTGGCGGCGCGCACGCTGATCGGCGCATTCGCCGGTGGCCTTTGCGGCCGCCGCGACGGGGAAGCCCCCGCCCTCGGGGCAGTCATCGGTGGGCTCGGCGC
>JALZBN010000224.1 GCA_030947365.1 Actinomycetota bacterium | reverse complement strand
CGACTGCTGCGCGGCAGCCGCAGGATCGGGCAGAAGAGCCTTGAACAGCTTGCGGACTCGTCGAGCCGTGGCGAGAAATGCGACGCGCTGCTCCTCATCGGCGAGCAAGGCCTCCACGGCGGCGTCGCGCAGGGCGATGTGCTCGAACCCATTCGCGTCCCGCAACGCCGGCAGGTCCACCCCCAGGGCCGCGCACAGGGCGATGACCCGGTCAATGGCTTCGCGCAACGCGACGACGAGCTCGTCGACGTGCTTGATCGGGGTGTCGACGCCGGACTCGGCGTTGGCGGCGCCGTAGATGGCGAGTGCCTTCTCCAGGTTCCGGAAGACGCCGATGTAGTCGACGATCAGGCCGTTGTCCTTGTCGGGAGACACCCGGTTGGCCCGGGCGATGGTCTGCATCAGCGTGTGGTTTCGCATCGGTCGGTCGAGGTAGATGGTCGACACGCTCGGAGCGTCGAAGCCCGTCATCCACATCGCGCAGACGAACACGATCCGTAGCGGGTCATCGGCGGCCTTGAACCGCTCGGCGAGGTTCTCCTCGTTCATCCGCCTGCGGTGCGGGCGGATGTCGAGTCCCTGGCGTTCGAGGCGGGCGATCTCGTTCTGCGACTGAGACACGACCGCGGCCATGTCGGTCGAGTCCATGAGCGCCAGGCGGCTGGCGAGCCAGGGCCGTTCCAGCTCCGCGAGCGCGTCGTGCTGGGATTGCAACTCGGCCCGGTGCTCGGCCCAGGCCTCTTGCACGTAGTCGTACATGCGGACGGCAGCGGCCTTGTCGACGCCGACGTACATGGCTTTGCCGACGAAACCCCTTCCGACGAAATGGGCGACGAGATCCCGGGCGATGGTGCGCAGCCGTTCCGGCCGCGTCAGCAGCGTGTACTCCCGACCGAATCGCCGGGCGAGCTGGCCCTCGGCATCCTCGTCGAGCTCAGCTTCTTCGAGCAGCCCGGTGAGCTCCTCGGAGAAGTCGTCGTTGACGAGCTGCAGCTCGGGGATGCGGTTCTCGTAGTAGAGCGGGACCGTCGAGCCGTCCTCGATGGCGTCGCGGAAGTTGTAGATCGAGACGTAGTCGCCGAACTGCTGGCGGGTCAGCTCCTCCATGCCAGCGATGAGCGGGGTGCCGGTGAAGCCCATGAACGCGGCGTTGGGAAGCGCCTGGCGCATGTTCAGCGCCAGCGTGTCGTACTGGCTGCGATGCGCCTCGTCGGTGATCACGATCACGTCGGAGCGATCGGACAGCACCGGCATCGACGTCTCGCCGGCAGCCTTGTCGATGCGGAACTTGTGGATCAGCGTGAACACGTACCGATGGTCGGCGGCGAGCAGCTCCCGCAGATTCCCGGCCGAACTGGCATGCACCTGGGCTTCGGCCGAGATGGCCCCGGCGTCGGCAAACTCGCCGTGCAGCTGGAGGTCGAGCTCGGTGCGGTCGGTCACCATCACGAACGTCCAGGCACCAGGGATTCGCCGCAGGACCTTCTGGGTGAACCACAGCATCGACAGGCTCTTGCCGGAGCCCTGCGTGTGCCAGAACACCCCGAGTCGCTTCTCGCCGGCCGCCCGGACCCGCAGCAGGTTCTCGATCGCCGCATTTACCCCGAGTAGCTGGTGGTTGCGAGCCACGACCTTGATCAGGCCGCCGGGCCGCTCGATGAACCCGCTGAAGTTCTCCACCAGGTCGAGCAGCCGGTCATGGGCGCAGGTACCCCTGATCGCCGTCTCCAGCGCGACGACACCGCGCGTGCCGTCGGCGTCGATCACCTTCCAGTCGCCGAAGAACTCCCATGGCGAGTACGTCGACCCGACCTTGGCTTCGGAACCGTTGGAGCAGATCACGAACCCGTTCGGGCCGAACAGCGCCGGGATAGTGTCGCGGTAGTCGGTGATGTTCTCGTCGAAGGCGGCCTTGGCCGGCCGGTTCGGCTCCTTGAACTCGGCCAGCACCAGTGGGATCCCGTTGACGAACAGAACGACGTCGGTGCGCCGGCGGTGAAGGTCGCCCGCGAACCAAACCTGCGAGGCCGCCAGCCAGTCGTTCTTCGTCGAGTCGACGAAGTCGACGAACCGGACGGTGGCGAACTGCTTGTCGCCCCGCTCGTCGCTCCACTCGGCCCGGTAGCCGTCCCGCAGCAGGGCGTGGACCTCCCGGTTGGCCCGCACCCGGTCCATCACCGACCGATCCTTGGTGATCGATTGGAGGGCTTCCTCTCGGATGTGGTCGGGAACGCCGGGATTCAGGAAGCGGATCGCGTCGCGCAGACGGTGGACGAGAACGGCCTCGTGCATCGAGTCCCGGCCCAGCGTTCCCGCCGGGCCGAGCACCTCGCTGAACGCGTTGACGACCTCCCAGCCCAATTCGGCGAGCAGCGCCAGCGCCGGCTCCTCGACGAGCCCCGCCTCCGAGTACCGCCCCGGCGGGTTCACGGTTCGAAGGCCCCGTCGGCCTCGACAGGAGCGATGTCCGCGATCTGACGGGCCTGCCAGTCACCATACGACGCCCCGGAGCCCTGGACCCGCCACTCCAGCCGTCCGTTCGACGATCGCCCGAGCAGCACGGCCGCCGCGGCGCTCGGGCTGGTGAACACGTGGTCGCGTGAGAACTCCCTAGTCTGGCCGTCCTCGGACACGACGAGGGTCCCGTCACCTTCGAGCTGCTGCCGGATCGCCGTGGCGCTGATCTCCACGCCGGCCCAGCTGTGGCGGGCCTTGGAACCTGCCCGCACGGTGAACTCGCCATCCACCTCCTGCGCGAAGCCCTCGACCTTGTCCCGAGGCTGGGTCAACACGAAGATGGGCGAGTCCGAGGGAGGACCAGCCCCATGGACCGACGTCGGTACAGCGGTCGAACGGAGCAGATTCACCCCGAGCACCGGCAACACGATCCGGGCCTGGGCGATGAAGTACTCCATGTCGGAGACATCGGCTTCCGGCAGCGACACTGGCGGCGGCGTGGTGCCGTTCGCCAAGCGCACCCGATTCGCCTCCCCTGCCAAACTGATGAGGCGAGCCTCCAGGTACCGAGCGTGCGCCTTGGTCAGGTTCGCGTCCTTGCTCGTGAGCACCACTGCTTGGGTCCAGAAGTCCCTTCCGCCCGAGGGCTCCGGCAGCGCGTGGTGACGCAGGCGCTTCGAGACGTCGTCGCCCTCTCCTACGTAAGCCATCTGCTCGACGGGGTTCGCC
>JALZBN010000223.1 GCA_030947365.1 Actinomycetota bacterium | reverse complement strand
CATCGACACGGCTTCGTCTGTACTTCAAGGGCGTCTGCGGCGTCGACGACAGCGTGTTCAACTTCTGAGACCTCGACTTTTCCGAGAAAGGTAGGCCAATGGCGGGATCCAGCGCAGAGCTGCACGAGGACGGGAGCCGCCTCCAGCCCGAGACGATCGAGCGGCACCGGGCCATTGTCTCCATCATGGAGGAGTTCGAGGCTGTCGACTGGTACGACCAGCGCGTCGACGGCACCGACGATCCGGAGCTGGCCGAGATCCTGCGCCACAACCGAGACGAGGAGAAGGAGCACGCGGTGATGACGCTGGAATGGCTGCGTCGCCACGACCCGGTGCTCGATGAACACCTGCGCCACTTCCTCTTCACCGACGGGCCCATTGTCGAGGCCGAGGAGGAGTTGACCGGTCGTCCCGCGCCCAACACGAACGCGGGATTGGGCATCGGCTCGATGCGCGGGAAGGAGGAGCTGTGACCGATCACCTCTTGCGCAACCTGGCGCCCGTGAGCGACGAAGCGTGGGCCGCGATCGACGAGGAGGCGGTCCGCACCCTTCGCCACCTTCTCGCCGGACGCGTCCTCGTCGAGTTCGCCGGCCCCGAGGGCTGGCGGCACTCCGCCCACGACCTCGGACGGGTGACGCCCGTCGCTGGTCCCAGCGAAGGAGTCACCGGTCAGCTCCGCGTCGTCCAGCCGTTGGTCGAGCTGCGTACGGTTTTCGACGTTCCTCGCGTTGAGATCGACGCGGTCGACCGCGGCAGCGAGGCGCCTGACCTCGCGGCTGTGGTCGACGCGGCCCGGCGCGCCGCCCTGGCCGAGGACGCCGCCTTGTTCCATGGATACGCGGCGGCGGGTATCGCCGGCATCGCCGGCGCGTCCTCACACCCGCCCGCCCAGCTGACCGACGACTACGACAACTACCCCACGAGTGTGGCCAGGGCCGTTGCCGCGCTGCGCCAGGCGGGTGTGGGAGGGACTTACGCCTTGGCCCTCGGATCCCGCTGCTACACCGGCGTGGTCGAGACCACGGAGCACGGCGGCTATCCGCTCCTCGAGCATCTTCGCCTCATCGTCGGTGGGCCGGTGCTGTGGGCCCCGGGCGTCGACGGCGCCGTCCTCCTCAGCCAGCGGGGCGGCGACTACCGGTTCGTGTGTGGCCAGGACTTCTCCATCGGGTACCTGTCGCACGACGACACCGCTGTGCGCCTCTACGTCGAGGAGAGTTTCACGTTCCAGGTGCTCGAAGACAGCGCCGCGGTCTGGTTGCGCTATCCGCCCGCCTGAACCCGTGAACGGCGACACGATTCGCTCACTGCTCGACACCGGCGAACCGGTGCTGATGCCGGGCGTCTGGGATCCGCTGTCGGCCCGGATGGCGGCGCGCGCCGGGTTCGAGGTCAGTTTCCTGTCCGGTTACGCGACCTCGGCCACACTGCTCGGGCTTCCCGACTTCGGGTACCTGACCCAGGCCGAGATGGCCGAGGTGGCCCGGCGCGTCTGCGGCGCAGTCCCCGACATGGCTGTCGTCATCGATGCCGACACCGGCTACGGCAACGCCCTCAACACGATCCGTACCGTTGAGCTCTTCGAAGCCGCGGGCGGCGCTGGCATCTTCCTCGAGGATCAGGTGTGGCCCAAGAAGTGCGGGCACATGGCCGGCAAGCGGGTCGTTCCCCGGCACGACTGGCTGGCCAAGCTCCAGGCCGCGGTTGACAGCCGAGACCGCCTCTTCGTTGTCGCTCGCACCGACGCCCGCGCCGCGGTCGACCTGAATGAGGCCTGCGAACGGGGCCGGATGGCCGCCGACCTCGGGGTCGACGCCATCTTCGTGGAGGCACCGGAATCCATCGACGAGATGCAGGCCGTGGTCAAGGCCACCCCCGGAATGACGCGGGTGGCGAACATGATCGAGGCCGGGCGCACGCCCCTTCTCACGCCCGCCGAGCTGCACGACCTGGGCTTCGATCTGATCGTCTCGCCTCTCACCGGGTTGTTCGCCGTGGCCCGCGCGCTCGAGCAGGCCTACGGCGTGCTGCGCGACGAAGGCTCGTTACGCGATCACCTCCACCTGCTCACGACGTTCGACAAGTTCAACGCCGTCGTAGGCCTCGAGGGGCACTACGAGGTCGAGCGCCGGTACGCCGCACCTGACGACGGTTGAGCTTCTCTTCACTTCGTCCGCTCCGCCGCCGCGATTTCGCTCTGATCTGGAGCGCGGCCCTCGTCTCGAACGTCGGCTCGTGGATGCAGACCATTGCCGTGGGCGTGCTCGTCACCGAGCTCACCGGCAAGGCGTCGTGGACCGGCCTTGTGGCCGCGGCTGCGTTCGTGCCCATCGGGTTGCTGTCCCCGGTTGGGGGGGCCATGGCGGACCGCGTAAACCGGCGGCGCTGGTTGCTGGGCACGACCATCGGCGAGACCGTGTTCGCCACGCTTCTCGCTGTCCTCGTTGCGACTGGCAACGAGAGCCCGGCGGCGGTCACGCTCATCGTGCTCGGCGGTGGGATGATGACGGCGCTCGGCTTTCCCGCGTACCAGGCGATCCTTCCTGATCTCGTCGACAGGGAAGACCTGCTTGGCGCCATCTCGCTGTCGTCGGCTCAGTTCAACCTGGGCCGGGTGGTCGGGCCCGCTCTCGCTGGGCTCGTGCTGGCGTTCGGCTCGTACACGCTTGCTTTCGTGATCAATGCCGCGTCCTTCGGAGCCGTCATCGTCGCGCTGCTGCTGGTGAAGCTGCCGCCGAACCCGCCTGATACCGAAGGGGGCACGGTGTTGCGCCGGATCATGACCGGTGTGCGTGCTGCGCTCGCTGAGCCCGGGTGCCGGCTGGCGATCGCCACGATCGGGGTGGCCGGACTGTTGCTTTCGCCGTTCATTGCCCTCATCCCGGCCGTCGCCTTCAAGTTGTTCGGTCATTCGGGCGAAGGCACGGCGATCCTCGTCACAGCCCAGGGCATTGGCGCGGTCGCCGGCGCGCTGGCGCTGACACCGCTGGCGCGCCGTTTCGGCCGCCGGCGCGTGCTGGTCGTCAACCTGTTCGTGCTGCCGCTCCTTCTCGTCGGGTACGCGCTCGCGCCCAACCTTGTTGTCGCCACCGTGGCGCTCGCCTTCGTCGGTGCCGGCTACATCGGCGTCCTCTCGGGGCTCTCGACTGTGGTGCAGCTGCGCGCGCCGAACATGTTCCGGGCCCGGATCCTCAGCTTCTACATGGT
>JALZBN010000004.1 GCA_030947365.1 Actinomycetota bacterium | reverse complement strand
CCAGGCCCCCCGAGCCGTTCGACCTCGCTTTCGCCGACCCCCCGTTCAAGTTCGACGACTGGCAGAACCTGCTCTCGCTCCTCCCCGCGGAGCGAGCGGTATTCGAGTCGACGGCGACGATCGATCCCGTGGACGGGTGGGTGGTCACGGGAACCCGACGCTACGGCGGTAGCGTGGTCACCTTCCTCCGCCAGGCCGGCATCGACTTAGAGGCAAAGGACTGAGCCACGTGGCCGTTGCGCTGATCCCAGGTTCGTTCGACCCGGTGACCTACGGTCACATGGGCATCATCGAGCGTGCGGCGCGCCAATTCGACGATGTGCTCGTGGCTGTCGTGCGAGCGCCGGCCAAGCCGCAGGTACTCTTCAGTGTCGAGGAACGACTCGAGATGCTCAGCCAGGTGACGTCACATCTTCCCGGTGTGCGGGTGGATTCCTTCGACGGGCTGCTCGTCGATTACGCGTTGCAGAATGGAAGTCAGGCGATCGTAAAAGGCCTTCGTGCCGTCTCCGACTTCGACTACGAGCTGCAGATGGCTCAGATGAATTACCGGCTTTCCGGGGTGGAAACGCTGTTCATGCCGACCGCACCCGAGCACTCGTTCCTGTCGTCGAGCCTCGTTCGTGAGGTGGCCCGGTTCGGGGGCGACGTCTCGTCGATGGTGCCGCCCGAAGTCGCGTCCAGACTGAAGGAACGGTTCACGGGATGAGTATCAGCACTGAGCGCCAGGGCGACCACAACGACACCGAGGTCATCCTCCGGCGCGTCCTCGATCTGGTGAACGCAGCGCCCAAGATGCCGCTGTCCTCAACTGTTCGCCTCGAGCGCGACGAGGTCGTCGAGTTGTTGGAGGAGGCGGTTACCCGCCTTCCCGACGAGTTGCGACAGGCCCGCTGGCTCCTCAAAGAGCGCGAGGAGTACTTGGTCAAGGTGCAGCGTGAAGCCGACGACATCCTGGCCGCGGCGCGCGAGCGCGCCGAGCGCATCGTCCAGCGCACCGAGCTGGTGCGCGAGGCCCAGCGAATCTCGCGCCGCATCATGGAGGAGGCCAACGAGGAGGCTCGCCGGCTCCGCCACGAGGCCGAGGACTACTGCGACCAGCGTCTGGCCACGTTCGAGATCGTGCTGGAGCGCACAATGAAGACGGTTCACGCCGGCCGGGAAAAGCTGCAGGTCGCCCCTCACCCAACTGCCCCGGTCGCAGCCGAGATCGCCGGCGCGGACATGGACAGCGGGGAGGTCTTTTTCGACCAGGACCAAGGCTGATCCCGTATGGCGCTCACCGTGAACGTGTCCGACCTGGCCCACAAGCCGGGCGCGCGCCGCCAGGAGCGGGTCTCCGGCAGCCTTGGTGAGATGCGAGTGGTGGGCACCACCGTTCCCGCCCACATGGAAGTCGTCGTCGATGCCTTGCTGGAGTGGGTCTCGGAGGGCGTGCTCGCGAGCGGTGAGGTCGTGGCCGGCTGGGAAGGCGAGTGCCGGCGCTGCCTTCGGTGGTTGCACGGTGAGGCGAGGGCCGACTTCCGGGAGTTGTTCGAGCCGCGCCCCCGCGACGGTGAGACCTACCCGCTCCGACACGACCACATCGACTTGGAGCCCCTCGCGCGGGAGGCCTTGCTCGTCTCGCTGCCGCTGGCGCCCGTCTGCGCAGCCGACTGCCTGGGGTTGTGTCCCACGTGTGGCGCCGACCTCAACGCCGGCCCGTGCAACTGCCCCGAGCCTGAGGGTGATCCCCGCTGGCAGGCGCTGGATGCCCTGAAAGGCGAGTTCATCCAAGGCGACTAACCTGCCACCACCATGGCTGTCCCTAAGAAGAAGACCTCGAAGTCACGGAGCCGGAGCCGGCGGGCGTCGGCCTGGACCCTCCAGGTGCCGGCGCGCAGCGACTGTCCGCAGTGCCACCGGGCCAAGCTTCCCCACGTCGTGTGCCCCAACTGCGGGTGGTACGGCGGCCGCCAAGCCATAGAGGTCGAGTAGCAACCGACGTGGCAACACGCAGCATCATGGTTGACGTCATGGGGGCCGATACTTCCCCGGGCGCAATTGTCGCCGGCGCGCGCCGCGCCGCCGAGGAACTGGGGCTCGACGTGACGATCGTCGGCGATCCGGCCGTCATTGGCGATACCGGCGGCCTTCCTGTGCTCGCCGCAACCGAGGTCGTCGGAATGGACGAAGACCCGGCTCAGGCCGTTCGCCGCAAGAAGGACGCATCGGTCGTGCGCGCCGCCGAAGCCGTGCGCGCCGGCGACGCCGGGGCCATGGTGAGCGCCGGCAACACCGGCGCGGCGATGGCGAGCGCGCTGCTGCGCATGGGCCGCATCTCGGGGGTGCAGCGGCCCGCGATCGCCACTCCGCTGCCGGTGCCCGGCGCGTCCCCCACCCTGCTGCTCGACTGCGGGGCCAACTCCGAGTGCACCGCGGCGTGGCTGGCACAGTTCGCCCAGATGGGCGCGGTCTTCGCCGCCGAGCGGTTCTCGATCGCCGAGCCACGGGTCGCGCTCCTGTCGATCGGCGAGGAGCCCACCAAGGGAAACGCCCTGGTGAAGGAGGCTCACGCGCTCCTTTCCGACCCTGCCTGCTTGGCGGCGGCCGGTCATGACGGAAGCTCGGCGCGCTTCATCGGCAACGTGGAAGGCCACGACATCCTCACTGACGGGCTCGATGTCGTCGTCACCGACGGCTTCACCGGCAATGTCGCGCTGAAAACCCTCGAAGGATCCGTGCGGTTCCTCGTAGAGAAGTTCTTCGCCGCTATGACGTCGAGCCCCGAGGCCGCGGCCTCACTGCCGGCGCTCCTTCCGGCCCTGGCGCCCCTACGGGAGCAACTCGACCCGGAGAGCTATGGGGGGGCCATGCTCCTCGGTGTCGACGGGGTGTGCATTATCAGCCACGGCTCGTCATCCACCAAGGCGATCTTCAACGCCGTCCGGGTGGCGGGTGAGATGGTCGAAGCCGACCTGGTCGGCCGGATCGCTAATGCCATCCGCAGCTAAACAGCCATCCGCAGCTAAACAGCCATCCGCAGCTGAGCGGCGTTCGGTACCTAGGCGTTCACAAGCGCACAAAGTCGAAGTTCACTAGACTTCCCCCGTCCAAACGCACTGGTTCGATAAATTCGCCTAGGAGCACCTTTTTGTCCACGGAGACCAAACCTGCCATGACCCGCGAGGAAGTGCTCGAACTGATCCGCGACCGGCTCGCCGACATCCTCGAGGTCGAGCCGGCATCGATCGCTGAAGGGGCGTCGTTCAGCGACGACCTCGACGCCGATTCACTGGCGCTCATCGAGCTCGTGGAGGCGTTGGAGGAGGAGCTTGGCACCCGCTCCGCCGGCTTCCGCATCGACGACGAAGACCTCGAAGACTTGAAGACCGTCCGCGACGCAGTCGACTACGTACTCCTCCGCATCAACGCGCCATCCTCGTCCTGAGTAGGCCTTCCGACCCGGAGGCGCTGCGAGAGCGGCTTGGCTGCGAATTCGGCGACCTCGCGCTGCTCGCGCGCGCCGTCGCCCACCGGTCGTGGAGCTCGGAGACACTGGGAGCGGAGTCGAACGAGCGCCTCGAATTCCTGGGCGACGCGGTGCTCGGCCTCATCGTGACCGATCACATCTACCGCACCTATCCGAGCCTTGCCGAAGGCCAGCTGGCTCAGCTGCGCGCCGGCGTCGTCAACGCGGGAGCGCTGGCATTGGCAGCCGAGCAACTCCAACTTGGCGATGCGATGCTGCTGGGCAAGGGGGAGGACGCTTCCGGCGGCCGGGAAAAGCCCTCAATCCTGGCCGATGCCATGGAGGCCGTGATCGGTGCCGTCTACCTCGACCGAGGCTGGGACGCGGCCCACGACCTGGTGATGCTCCTCCTGGGAGACCGCATCGCTGAAGCCGCCGCCGGTCCTGGCGGCGACGACTTCAAGACGCGATTGCAGGAGCTGGCGGCGCGCCGTTTCGACCAGTTGCCTCGCTACGTCGTCACGGGCACGGGTCCTGATCACGCCAAGGTCTTTGCCGCCACCGTCTACATCGACGGCGAGATCTGCGGCACCGGCGGGGGGCGGTCGAAGAAGCAGGCCGAGCAGGCCGCGGCGCAAGCGGCGTGGCAGAGCCTCGCTCTTCGGAGTGCCGATGCCTGAGTTGCCGGAAGTCGAAACGCTTCGTCGCGACCTGGAGAAGGAGGTGATGGGAAAGCGCGTCCGCGAGGTGCAGGTCACGGGCATGCGATCGATCCGTCGCCATCCCAACAAGAAGCACTTCATGGCCAAGTTGGAGGGTCAAAAGTTCACCGGCCTCACCCGTCGGGGCAAATACTTGCTGATCAACCTCGAGAGTGGCGACGTCCTCGTCATCCATTTGGGCATGAGCGGCCAGCTGCTGCGGTCGAAGGGCACCAAGGAACCCGTCACCAAGCACACCCACGTCGTCATGATCTTCACCCAGGGTGGCCAGTTACGGTTCATCGATCCGCGCACGTTCGGCGAGATGTTCATCACCACGCCCGACGAGCTCGAACAGCAAGTGCCCGAGCTGGCCCACCTCGGTTTCGACCCGGTCGACGACATGATGTCGTGGACCAAGTTCGGCGACATGCTCCAAGCCAAGAACGTCAAGCTCAAGACCCTGCTCATGGACCAGAAGTTCGCCGCGGGCATCGGCAACATCTACAGCGACGAGATTCTGTTCGCGGCCGGCCTCCGCTACGACAGGTCGTCCGACAGCCTGTCGTCGCAGGAGGTGCGTCGTCTCTACCGGGCCATGGTCGAGACCCTGCAGGACGCGATCAAGCACCGAGGATCTTCTTTGGCCGACGAGCAGTACCGCGACCTTTTTGGTGCGATGGGCGAGTTCCAGTCGATGCACAAGGTCTACGACCGTGAAGGGCAGGCTTGCCGGCGCTGCCGCAGCAACATCGTGCGGGTCAAGGTCAACGGCCGTTCGTCGTTCCTTTGCCCGCAATGCCAGGTCTAGGGGTCCGCGCCGAACTCTCCGGCTCTCGGTAGCCTCGAACTACATGTTCTTGCGCTCCCTCACGCTGAAGGGCTTCAAGTCCTTCGCCGAGGCCACCACTTTGGAGTTCGAACCGGGCCTCACTGTCGTGGTGGGTCCGAACGGCAGTGGGAAATCCAACGTCGTCGACGCGGTGGCGTGGGTTCTGGGGGCCCAGGGCCCGCGAACTGTGCGCTCGGCGCGCATGGAAGACGTCATCTTCTCCGGCTCGGGGCAGCGCCCGGCCCTCGGGCGCGCCGAGGTGACCCTCACCATCGACAACTCGGCTGGGCTACTGCCAATCGAGCTGAGCGAGGTCACCGTCACCCGCACGCTGTTCCGCTCGTCGGGGGAGAGCGAGTACGCCCTCAACGGCGCGCCATGCCGGCTGCTCGACGTGCAGGAGCTCCTCTCCGACACCGGCGTGGGGCGCCAGCAGCATGTCATCGTCTCTCAGGGCCAGATCGATGCCGTGCTCGAGTCGCGCCCGGAAGACCGCCGTCTGATCATCGAGGAAGCGGCGGGCATCTTGAAGTTCCGCCGTCGCAAGGAGAAGGCGCAACGGCGGCTGGAGTCCACCGAGGCCAACCTCCAGCGGCTCGCCGACCTCCATCGTGAGGTGCGCCGCCAGCTGCGTCCGCTCGAGCGTCAGGCCGAAGCGGCGCGCTCGCACGACCGGCTCGTCGCCGAACTGCGAGCCATCCGCCGTTACTTGACGGGGCGGGAGCTGGCCTCGCTCACGGCGCGCCTCGGCGCGGCGGTCAAGGCCCGGGCATCGCTCGAAGGTGAGGAGTCGGCGGCGCGGGTTTCGCTTCGGCGCCTCGACAGCTCGATCGCGTCGGCGGAGTCGTCGCTCGGCGCGGTTGGCGACACTCGACTCGATGAGGCCGTTGGCCGCCTGGAGGCCCTGCGGGAGCGGGCCCGTGGGCTGGCCGCCGTCTTGGTTGAGCGCCGGCGCTCAGTCGAGAGAGATCGGGCAGCCCTCGTCGACGAGAGCGTGGTTGCCTCCCTGGAGGCCGACGGCGCCCGGCTCACCACCGAGCTGGGTGAGGTTGATGCCGAGGCCGCCCTGCTCGCGCCGGAGCTCAGTCGCTTGGCAGACGACGAACGCCAACTAGCCCAGACGCAGTCCGACATGGAGAGTCGCACCTCTGTCGACGCGGGCCCGGCGACGCTGTTCGGGGGGCGCGCCGCGGAGGTGCGGGGCGAGGTCAACGCCCTACGCTCCGTTACCGAGCGGGCGGCCATCGACAAGGCGCGGGTGTCCGACGAGCTGGCGGCCCTTGCCGAGCGACTGGAGGCGGTCGACGTGGCTCTCGGCGCGGCGCGCTCGGGGTTGGCGGCTGGCGAGCGCGACCTGGAAGAACTTCGCACCGTTGCGGCCGAGGCCGGCCAGGCGAGGGTGGCGGCTGATGCTGAGCTCGCGGCGTGCAGCGCGGCGGCCCGCGAGGCGGTCGCCAAACAACGGGAGTGGGCGGCGCGTGCTGAAGGGCTGGCCGAGGCGGCCGAAGCCGATGGTGGCGACGCGGCGCGCGTTCTCGGCGATGTTCCGGGGGTCGTGGGCACATTGCTCGACCTGATCGACGCCGACCCGGGGTGGGAGAGCGCGGTGGAGGCGGCGTTGTCGGAGGCCGTGCGTGCTGTCGTGGTCGAAGGGGTGGGCCCGGCGCGCCGGGCGTTGGCCGCACTCGCCGATGCTGGCGACTCAGCCACGCTGCTCGCCCTTGGGGGCCCCAAGATGGCTGCTCTCGTGCCCGCCGGGCTGCCTGGTCGGCGGGTGCGTGATCATGTGAGGGGCAAGGTTGTCGGGGTCGATGCCGCCCTCGATGTCCTGCTGGCCGGCGCGGTCGCCGTCGACGGAGGTTGGTCGAAAGCGCTCGACGCGTCCTTGGCGTACCCCCAGGCCGTTGTCGTCACAATGGATGGCGATCGCTTCGCCGCCGGCGGCTGGCGAGTTGGAAGCGCCCGTGTCATCGATACCAGGGCATCGCTGGCGGAGGCGCGCCGGTTGTCCGAAGAGCATGCGGCGATCGCGGCTGCAGCGGAATCGGCTCTCCTCACCGCCGAAGCGGCCGTGGCGTCGGCCACAAGCGTTCAGCAGGACAGCGTCGAAGCCCTCACTGCGAGCGAACAACAGGCCGCCGCGGCCTCAGCTGCTTTGGCACGACTCGACGCCGAAGGCGCCGATCTGGGGGCGGCCCTCGAATCGGTGCAGGCGCGCGCCGCAGAACTCGGAGAGCGTCTCGACGCCGACGGGGCCCGCCTCGTCGAGCTGGAAGCGCTGCTGCCAGGTCTTGAAGCCGACGAAGCTGTCGGGGCCGAAGCGGCGGCGGCGGCAGCGGGCGAGCGCCGGCGTCTGACCGAGCGGGCCGAGAGTCTCGCCGGCCTGCGCACCCAGCTCGAGGTGCGCGCCGCCGGGCTCGACGAGAGGCGCCGGGTGCTGTCGCGCCAGCTTGTCGATGTGGAGGCGCGGCTCGAGCGGTGGGGCGCCGAGCGAGCAGAAGCGGAATTCCGCCGCCGGCGCCTCGACGAGGTGCGCGTGGTCACTGAGCGGCTGACGACACTCGTGGACGCGCGGATCGGCGACATCGAGACGAGAGTTGGCGAGGCCCGTCACCGCCGTCAGCGCCACGCCGAGGTCATGAAGGCGGCGTCCAACCGTCTCGACTCCTTGCGGCGTCAGCGAACTGCCGACGAACGCCGGCTGGAAGAACTGCGAGAGCGGTTCCGGCGCGCCGAGCTCGACCAAGCCGAGGGAAAGATGCGCCTCGAAGCAGCCACCGAGGCGGTGCGGCGCGACCTGGATTGCGAACCTGACATCGCCATCGCCAGCGAGTGCCCGCCGCTGCCTGACGGCACAAGGGCCGAGACCCGGGCCCGCGAGCTCGACCGCGAGCTGCGACTCATGGGCCCGGTCAACCCCTTGGCCCTCGAAGAGCTCGCCGCGCTGCAAGAACGCGACGCCTTTTTGCAGGCCCAGCTCGACGATGTTCGGTCGAGCCGGCGCGACCTGGGCCGGGTGATCAGAGCTGTCGACGCCGAGATCGTCCAGCTGCTGGCCGCCGCCTATGCCGACGTCTCCGACAACTTCACCCGGCTCTTCGAGACACTCTTCCCAGGAGGTCAGGGTCGCCTTCGTCTCACTGACCCCGACAACGTCCTCGATACGGGGGTGGAGATCGAGGCTCGTCCGGCGGGGAAGACCGTGCGCCGCCTCTCGCTGCTGTCGGGGGGCGAGCGCTCCCTGTGCGCCCTCGCCTTCCTGTTTGCCGTGTTCCGCAGCCGGCCCTCGCCGTTCTATCTGCTCGACGAGGTCGAGGCCGCGCTCGACGACGTCAACCTCAGCCGCTTCCTCGGCTTGCTGAAAGAGTTTCGCGATGAGGCTCAGCTCCTCGTCGTCACCCACCAGAAGCGCACGATGGAGGCAGCCGAGTGCCTCTACGGAGTGACGATGCAGCCCGGTGGCTCGTCGAGAGTGATCTCCCAGCGGGTGTCCGCGACGGCCTAGAACTCGGGTCGCGCCGGATAGGTATCGTGAGCGGCCCATGGTTGAAATAATTCTCGGCGCGCTGGCAATCATCATCCTCACCGGACTGCTGGCGGCGGCGATCGCCGCGCAGCCCCTCAAGCGGCTTCGGGCTCGCGGTCGTGATGCCGATCTCGAGCCACCCCCGGCTGCACCTCCGAAGCGGCGGTCCACCACTCCTGCACCCGAAGAGGTCGACCGGCGCGCCCAGGAGCTGGTGGCCGAGGCCGAGGCGCTGCTGGCCGAATCAGTGCCGGTCGACGCCGAGGCTGAGCCCGCGCCGGAGCCGGAACCCGCGCCGCCCTTGCGGCCTCGCTTCCGTGACCGCCTCGGCAAGGCCCGTGACCTGCTCGGCGGCTACGTGTCGTCGGTGCGATCGCGGTCCACGATCGACGACGAGACCTGGGAAGAGCTCGAGGAGGCGCTTCTGCGGGCTGACGTCGGTGTGACCACGACGATGGCGCTGCTCGACGATCTTCGGGGCCGGGTGAAGGCGGAGGGCATAACGACTCCTGACGCCCTGGTCGATGCGCTCAAGGTCGACTTGAAGAAGAGCCTCATCGTCGCCGACAGAAGCTTGCACTTCGAGCCCGGCGCGCCCAACGTGTGGCTGTTCGTCGGCGTGAACGGCGTCGGTAAGACCACCACGATCGGCAAGGTCGGACGGCAGCAGATGACCGCCGGCCGATCTGTGGTGATGGCGGCGGGCGACACGTTCCGCGCCGCCGCAGCCGAGCAGTTGGAGCTGTGGTCGAAGCGGGTGGGTGCCCAGTTGGTGAGGGGTACCGAGGGTGGCGACCCGGGAGCCGTGGTCTTCGACGCGGTCGAACGGGCCGCGGCGCGCGGCGGCGAGCTGGTCCTGGCCGACACCGCCGGACGCCTGCACACCAAGGTCAACCTCATGGAGGAGCTCAAAAAGGTGCGGCGCGTCGCCGACAAGCCGCCGGGCAAGGTCACTGAGGTCTTGCTGGTCATCGACGCCACGACCGGCCAGAACGGGCTCACCCAGGCTCGGCAGTTCACCGAGGCCGTCGATGTCACCGGCGTGGTCCTCACCAAGCTCGATGGCACGGCCAAGGGCGGCATCGCTCTCGCTATCCAGTCCGACCTCGGCATCCCGATCAAGCTGGTCGGGCTCGGAGAGACCGTCGACGACCTGGTCGACTTCGACCCTGAGGAATTCGTCGACGCCCTCTTCTCCTAGGTCGTCCCAGCCCCCGGCGCAACGGGTCCTGTCACCCCTTGCGGTCCCTCCCCGTCCCCTTCGCTTCGCTTCGGGGCGGGGCCCCTCCCAAGGGGCGCCACCCGTCCCGCCTCCTCACCCCTCCCTACGTTTAGACCTGGCCATCTCCCCAGCGAGCTTTCTGCGGGGGCCGGGGCTTCGCACCGGCCACTAACCTTCTGCTGTGTTTGATGCGCTTTCTGATCGGTTTGAGGGAATCTTCAAGAAGCTCCGAGGGCGGGGGCGGCTTGGCGACGCTGAGGTCGACGAGGTCCTTCGCGAGATCCGGGTGGCGCTGCTCGAGGCCGACGTCAACCTCAAGGTGGTCAAAGATCTCGTCGCCCGCATCCGGGAACGGTGCATAGGGGCCGATCTCTCGGGCAGCCTCACGCCGGCCCAGCAGGTCATCAAGATCGTCGGCGAGGAGCTCACTACGAGCCTCGGCGGCGAGGGGCTCAAGATCACGTACGCGTCGCGGCCTCCCACCGTCGTCATGCTCGCCGGCCTCCAGGGTTCCGGTAAGACGACGGCTACCGGGAAGCTGGCTCGTTGGTTCAAGCAACAGGGACGCCACCCGTTGCTCGTCGGAGCCGACCTTCAGCGCCCGGCTGCGGTCGAGCAGCTGCGCGTTCTCGGCGGCCAGGCCGGTGTGCCCGTCTTCAGCGAACCCACCGATCCGGTCTCGGTCGCCGCCGCTGGCCTCGCTGAGGCACAGCGCACGGGCCGCGACGTGCTGATCGTCGACACCGCGGGGCGTCTCCACGTCGACGAGGAGCTGATGGACGAGGCCCGCCAAATCTCGGAGGCGGTCCGGCCCGATTACACGTTCCTCGTCGTCGATGCCATGACCGGTCAGGACGCCGTCGGCGTAGCGGAATCGTTCAACGCGACGCTCGCAATCGACGGTGTGATCCTCTCGAAGCTCGACGGCGATGCCCGCGGTGGTGCCGCCCTCTCCGTAAAAGAGGTCATCGGCAAGCCCATCGCGTTCGCGTCGGTGGGCGAGCGGCTCGCCGACTTCGAGACCTTCCATCCCGACCGTATGGCGTCGCGAATCCTCGGCATGGGTGACGTGCTCACGGTCATCGAGAAGGCCGAGCAGGCCTACGACAAGGACGAGGCCATCGAGGCCGCGGCCAAGCTCCAATCCGGGCGGTTCACGCTCGACGATTTCCTCGACCAGATGCAGCAGATCAAGAAGATGGGGCCGCTACAGAACATCGTCGGTATGCTGCCGGGGATACCCAAGGAGCTGAAGAAGGCCGAGATCGACGAACGGGAGCTGGCGCGGGTAGAGGCCATCATCCGTTCGATGACCCCGGAGGAACGGCGGGAGCCCCAGCTCATGAACGGTTCTCGGCGCCTGCGGGTGGCCAACGGGAGCGGAACGACCACCAGCGACGTGAACCAACTGCTGAAGCAGTTCAAGGAGATGCAGAAGATGATGAAGATGTTCGGACGGGGCAAGGGCAAAGGTAAGGGCGGAGGCCCCGCCGACTTGGCCGCCATGATGCAGGCCGGGAACTAGATGAGCGAGGACCGAAGCGTCAGCGGCGGCCCGCAGCGACCAGGAAGACCCGCAGCGACCAGGAAGATAGGACTCAGATGTCAGTAAAACTTCGTCTCAAGCGCATGGGCAAGAAGAAGCAGCCCTCGTACCGGGTGGTTGTGGCCGACGAGCGCTCGCCACGCGACGGCCGGTTCATCGAGATGATCGGCACCTACGAGCCGCGCGCCGAGCCCTCGCGTATCAACATCGACAATGACAAGGCCGTCGAGTGGTTGCGCAAGGGCGCCCAGCCGTCGGAGCCGGTCGAGAAGCTCCTGAAGATCTCCGGCGCGTGGGACCAGTTCAAGGGCACCGGCGCGTGAGCGACACGACGGCAGACGCCGATGTCGACGACGCCGAGGTCGACGAGGTCGAGGTCGACGAGGTCGACGGCAACCGTGTCGGCGGCGCGGTTCCCCGGGCCGTACTCGAATACCTGGCCCGGTCGATCGTTGACGACCCCGATGCGGTTGTCGTCGAAGCCGAGGAAGGCCCTGGCTCGCTCAGCCTCCGTTTGCACGTCGCACCCGACGACATGGGTCGTGTGATCGGCCGCCGCGGACGGGTGGCCCAGGCCATCCGCACTGTCGTGCGCGCCGCTGGTGCAAGGGAAGGCCTGGAGGCCGACGTCGACATCGTCGACTAACCCGTTGTCCCTGCTCGAGGTCGGGCGCATCGCCAAACCCCACGGGCTCAAGGGCGAGGTCATCGTGAAGATGACAAGTAACCGCCCCGAGCAACGGCTGGCACCGGGAGCCCGGTTGTCCACGGAGAAGGGCGACCTCGAGGTGGTCCGGTCATCTCCCCATCAGCACCGCTGGATCGTCGTGTTTGCCGGCGTTACCGACCGTGCCGGAGCGGAGGCCCTTCACGGCACCCTCCTCTTGGCCGAACCCATCGAGGAGGAAGGCGCGCTCTGGGTGCACGAGCTGATCGGTGCTCAGGTCGTCGATACCGCCGGCCGCCATTTCGGCGCGGTGGAAGCGGTTGAAGCAAATCCAGCCTCCGACCTGCTGGTGCTTCCCGGCGACCTCTTCGTGCCGCTGACGTTCGTTGTCGAGAAGCAGCCTGACGGCACGCTGGTGATTGACCCACCGCCCGGGCTGGTCGACGACGAAGACCCATCAACGCCAGGCTGACCGGAGATGGAGATCCACGTCTTCACCGCCTTGCCGCAACTGCTCGAACCGGTGCTCGCCGGGTCGCTTCTCGGCCGGGCCCGCGAGCGAGAGCTCATCACCCTCACGGTTCAGGATCTCCGCGACTACGCCACCGATCGTCACCGCTCGGTCGATGACAGCCCTTTTGGCGGTGGCCCGGGCATGGTCTTGTCGCCCGAGCCGATCTTTGCCGCGGTCGAGGCGGTCAAGCCGCCCCGGCCGCTGTTCCTCCTCGGCCCCGGCGGGCGACGGTTCGACCAGTCAGTTGCCAACGAGCTGAGCGGAGGGGGCGGGTTCTCGCTCATCTGCGGTAGGTACGAGGGGGTCGACGACCGCGTGCGCGAGCACCTCGTCGACGGCGAGCTCTCCATTGGCGACTACGTCCTGGCGGGCGGGGAGGCGGCCGCCTTCGTCGTCGTGGAAGCGGTGACCCGGCTCGTGCCGGGCGTGATGGGCAACGAGGAGTCGTCGGGCGATGAATCGTTCGTCGACGGCCTCATCGAGTACCCGCAGTACACCCGGCCAGCAGAGTTCCGGGGCTGGGAAGTGCCGGCCGTTCTGCTCTCGGGCGACCACGAAAAGATCGCCCGTTGGCGCCGGGCCCAAGCCCTGGCGGGTACTGCCGACCGGCGGCCCGACCTCATGGTGGCGCGCGGTGGCTTGAGTCCGGAGGAGCGAAAGCTGCTCGAGACGGAGCTCGGAATGCGCGCCGACCCGCAGTGACCTATCCTGGTCGTTCCCCCAGCGAGCATCGCAGGAGCCAAGCGCGCCATGAATCCCACTGACCTGATCGACCGCGCTTCGCTGCGCGACGACGTTCCGCCATTCGACGCCGGTGACACCCTCAAGGTGCACGTGCGTGTCGTCGAGGGCAACCGTGAACGGGTGCAGGTGTTCCAGGGCGCGGTGATCCGCCGTCAGGGGTCGGGCGTTCGAGAGACGTTCACCGTGCGCAAGATCAGCTTCGGTGTCGGTGTCGAGCGCACGTTCCCGGTGCACTCGCCGGTCATCGCCCGCATCGAGATCGTGTCGAGGGGCGACGTGCGGCGGGCAAAGCTCTACTACCTGCGCGACCGCGTCGGGAAGGCGGCGAAGATCAAGGAGAAGCGCACCTAAGCGCCATGGGCGAGGAGGACATCGAGCGGTACGAAGCGGAGGCAGAGCTTCAGGTCTATGAGGAGTACCGAGACGTCTTGCCTCTGTTCTCCCACGTGGTGGAAACCGAGCGGCGGTTCTACCTTGCCAATCGGGTCGAGATGAACCTGCGGGAGAGCGAGGGTCGTGACTATCTTGAGTTGCAGCTGCACGACGCCTGGGTCTGGGACATCTTCCGCCCGGGTCCGGCGCGCTTCGTGAAGTCGGTGCGGGTGATCACGTTCAAGGACGTGAACATCGAGGAGATGCGGGGCGAGGAGTAGGCGGTGACTGAGGCCCGCCGCAGGCTCGGCGCGCGGGGCGAGGAGGCAGTGGCGGCCTGGTACGAGGGCGCCGGCTACGAGGTGATTGCGCGCAACTGGCGGTGTCGCACGGGCGAGCTCGACCTGATCTTGAGGCGGGATGGCATCTATGTGTTCTGCGAGGTCAAGACCCGCACGTCAACTGCGTTCGGCGCGCCGCAGGAGGCGGTGACACGCACCAAGCAGCGCCGCCTGCGGGCACTTGCCGCCCAGTGGCTCCAGACGGCGGCCCCGGCGCGAGCGGCCGAGCTGCGCTTCGATGTCGCCTGCGTCATGGGCGACGAGATCGAGGTTCTCGAGAGCGCGTTCTAGGACGCCAGAAGCGCCCATCCGAGCAGCAGGATGACGACGGCGAACGCGGCCGCGACCATCACGTAGTCCGACGGCCGGCGTCGCTGCTGGCGGAACGGGTTGAAACCCACGGAACCATTCTTGTCATAGCTGCCCGTTAGTCTGCGCTCACCGCTCGGACAGCCGGCGATACGGCTCCTCCTCTTCCCGGAAGTTTCAACGTCGAGGAGTGTTCTGTGATCGCCTCCATCCCTTCTGCGACCCTGTTCGGGGTCGACGGACGTCCCGTTGATGTCGAAGTGCACGTGTCGTCCGGCCTTCCCGCCTTCAACATCGTGGGACTGCCCGACGCGCCGTGTCGCGAGTCCCGAGACCGTGTCCGGGCCGCGCTCTTGTCGAGTGACCTTCCGTGGTCGCTCAAGCGCATCACCGTCAATCTCGCGCCGGGTGGCATCCGCAAGGGCGGTGCCGGGCTCGACCTGCCGATCGCCATCGGCCTTCTCGTCGCCGGTGGCGAGCTCTCTCAACAGTCAGTTGAAGGCATGGCATTCCTCGGTGAGCTCGGCCTCGATGGCTCTGTGCGCCCCACGGCCGGCACGGTCCCCATGGTCGAGGCCTTGCAAAGCCCCACGATCGTCGTGCCCGTGGGTTGTGCTCGAGAGGCGGCGGTGGTCGGGCGGCACCTGGTGCGGGTGGCGTCGTCGCTGCGTGAGCTCGTCAGTTGCCTGAAGGGCGACAGCCCGTGGCCGTCGCCTCCTGGTCCGGAGACACGGTTACCACCACGCCACCATCTCGATCTGGCCGACGTCCGGGGCCAGCAGATCGGTCGCACTGCCCTCGAGGTTTGTGCCGCTGGGGGCCACCATCTGTTGTTGTCGGGCCCGCCGGGATCCGGAAAGACGATGCTTGCGGCGCGCTTGCCGGGCTTGCTCCCGCCGCTCGAGCGAGAAGACGCCCTCATGGCCACGCGCATCCATTCCGCCGCGGGCCTCGCTCTTCCACCGGGAGGGCTGGTAACAGAGTCGCCGTTCCGGGCGCCGCACCACGGCGCGTCCGCGGTGTCGTTGATCGGCGGGGGCAGCGCCTGGATGCGGCCGGGCGAGGTTTCCATGGCTCATGCCGGGGTGCTCTTCTTGGACGAGATGGGTGAGTTCCCGACGCCGATCCTCGATGCGTTGCGCCAGCCGCTGGAAGAGGCGGTTGTGCGGGTGGCACGAGCCAGGGCGAGCGTCGCCTTCCCGGCGCGCTTCTTGCTCGTCGGCGCGACGAACCCGTGTCCTTGCGGCGAGGGTGGTCCGGCGGGCTCGTGCCGATGTAGCGACGCAGCCCGGCTGCGATACCACCGGCGCCTTTCGGGTCCGCTGCTCGACCGGTTCGACCTACGGGTCATGGTGTCGCGCCCCGACGTCCGAGCCCTCCTGGGCGGCCCACCAGGAGAGTCCACCGCCGAGGTAGCGGCGCGTGTCGCTGCGGCAAGGGCCATGGCCCGAGAGCGAGGTGTGCGGTCCAATGCGGAGCTACGGGCTGAGCGGCTCGACGAGGTGGCACCACTTACGCCCGCGGCCTCGAGTCTCCTCGAGCACAGGCTGCGGTCCGGCAGGTTGAGCGCGCGGGGGCTGCATCGCGTCCGGCGAGTCGCACGCACCTTGGCCGACCTCGCGGGTGGCCACCTGACAATTGGCGAGGAACATGTCTGCCTGGCCCTCGGCCTGCGCGCCGACGTGGTGTCCGCGGAGGTGGCCGCATGACGGCGCCCGGCGACCTCCCGCCCGAGGCCTATGGCGTTGCTCTCTCTGGGCTGCCGGGCATCGGCCCAGCCCGCCTCGCGGCGCTAATGAACGCTTGGAGTCCGCAGGAAGCGTGGGAGCGGGTCGGCGCGGGGTCCGCCGCCGTGGGCGATCGCGCCGTTGCGGCGGCGTGCAGCGACACCGAGAGGGTCGGTGCGTTGTGGATGCGAGCGGCGGCTCGCGTCGACGTCGCCCGACTATGGCAGGCACATGTCGATGCGGGAGTTGCCGTGCACGTGTTGTCCTCGCCGGGATACCCGGCCGCGCTTGGGGCCGACAGTGAGGCTCCTGCCGTGCTTTTCAGCCGGGGAGATGTTGCTTCGTTGTCCGGCCGGCGGGTCGCGATCATCGGCACCAGGCGTTGCACGCGCTACGGACGCGACGTTGCGTGGGAGCTGGGTCACGACCTCGCCGACAACGGCGTCACCGTCGTATCCGGGCTCGCACTGGGTATCGACGGAGCCGCCCACGCCGGCGCGCTCAGCGCCCGCCGGCGCGGAACCGTGGCGGCGGTCGTCGGTAGTGGGCTCGATGTCGTCTATCCCCGGGGCAATTCCTCATTGTGGTCGGAGGTCGCAACCGAGGGAATCATCTTGAGCGAGGCACCGCTGGGCAGCGCGCCGGAGTCATGGCGCTTTCCTGTGCGAAACCGTGTCATCGCCGCGTTGGCCGAGGTGGTCGTCGTCGTGGAGTCCCCTTCAAAGGGGGGCTCGCTGCACACCGTCGACGCGGCCGGCGCGCGCGGGATCCCGGTGATGGCTGTCCCCGGAAGCGTGCGCAGCCCGGCGTCGTCCTTCACCAACGCGCTCCTCGCCGACGGATGCGCGCCGGCGCGTGATGCACTCGACGTGCTCGTGGCCTTAGGTCTCTCATGCGCCTCCGGCGCGGCCGCCACCGACACCCGTTCACCTCCTGATGCTGCCGGTACAGCCGTGTTGAAGGCCATCGAATGGGAGCCCGCCACCCTCGAGGAGGTGGTCACCCGCTCGGGCCTCGAGCCGGTAGAGGCAACCATGGCCCTCGACCGTCTCGAGCGCGATGGATGGGTGAACGCCAAGGCGGGTTGGTGGGAGCAACTGTCGGCGGCGACGGCGCGTTCTTTGGCAACGGTTCGGCGAGCGCCATGACCGTCTGGCGTGTAGAGCCGGTCGTCACGGCGCGGTTTGGCACGCCAGAACGAGGGCCGCCGCTACCCTGTCCCCATGAGTTGGGAGCTCGGCGCCTTTGTCGGCTCGTTGTCCTCGACGTCACCTCACACTGTCGCCGCCTACGGCCACGACGTGGGCGAGTTCGTGACGTGGGCCGAGCGCGCCGGCATCAGCGGCCCAGCCGACGTGCACCGGATCTCCCTCCGGCGTTACCTCGCCTACCTCTCGACCCGCCGGCTGGCCCGGCGCACCATCGCCCGCAAGGCCGCGGCCCTCCGCCGCTACTTCGGCTGGTTGCGCCGCACCGGAGCCATCGCCGTCGACCCCTCGAAACGGCTCTCCGCCCCCAAGGGAGACGCCCGCCTTCCCCATGTCCTCCGTGGCGAGGAGCTCGGAGCCCTGCTCGACAACGACGAGCCGATCGGTCGCGCAGCCGAACGTGGCACACCCGAACGGGGCACACCCGAACGCCCCGGAGCGGCCGCGCTCGACACCGCGGTTCGGCTGCGCGACGCGGCGGTGATCGAGCTTCTCTATGGAAGCGGGTTGCGCGTCGCCGAGTTGTGCGGTCTGCGGCCGGGCGACATCGAGCCCGATCGCGGTTTCGTCACAGTGTGGGGCAAGGGCTCGAAACAACGCCAGGTGCCGCTGAACGAGGCATCCGCGCTGGCGGTGAAGGCCTGGACAGATCAGGGGCGCTCCCGCCTCCGATGCACTGACTCACCCGACGACGCGCTGTTCTTGAACCGGAGGGGTCGGCGCCTTGCCCCTCGCGACGTGCGGCGCATCCTCGACCGGCGGTCACCGACGCCCACCCACCCCCACGCTTTGCGCCATACCTTCGCCACCCACCTCCTCGACGGCGGGGCCGACCTGCGCGCCGTTCAGGAACTGCTGGGGCACGCCGACCTGGCCACGACCCAGCTCTACACGCATGTCAGCAAGGAACGGCTGCGCGCCGTCCACCAGGCCACCCATCCCCGGGCTTAAGAGGAGCTTCCTTGGAAACCGCGGCACCCGACGTCACCGAACTGTGGGACCAGTACAAGGCCAACATGTCGACCGACGTGCGGAACCGCCTCGTTCTTCACTACGCGCCGCTCGTGAAGTACGTGGCCAGCCGGGTGTCGTCGGGTCTGCCCCAAAGCGTGGAGCAGGCCGACTTGGTCAGCTACGGCATGTTCGGCCTCATCGATGCGATCGACAAGTTCGACCCGGCGCGCGGTTACAAGTTCGAGACCTACGCCATCGCCCGCATTCGGGGCGCGATCATCGACGAGCTTCGCTCGATCGACTGGGTGCCCCGCTCGGTGAGGGCCAAGGCACGCGCCGTTGAGAAGACCTACGCCAAGCTCGAGAACGATCTCCTGCGCACGCCGACCGACGCCGAGGTCGCCGAAGCCATGGGCACCACGGAGGACGAACTGCAGGCGCTCTTTGCCCAGATCTCCTTCCTCGGCGTGGTCGCCCTCGAAGACACGCTGTCCGTGGGGCCCGACCGCGCCGACTCGGTAACTGTCGCCGACACGATTCCGGACTCCGGCGTCGGACCGGTCGCAGCCTTCGAAGAGCAGGAGACGAGGCGCACGCTGGCGTCTGCGATCAACCGGCTGCCCGAGCGGGAAAAGATGGTGCTGGCCCTCTACTACTACGAGGGACTGACGCTCGGGCAGATCGGCGAAGTGCTCGGTGTCACCGAGAGCAGGGTGTGCCAGATCCACACCAAGGCCGTGATCCAACTCCGCTCCAAGCTTGGGGGCACGGCCCGGGAGTCAGCCCTACCCGCCTGACGGCAAGTATTTCCTGGTAAACCCTGGTTTTTCATCACACCCCACCGCTACACTGACGCCGCTCTTCCCCCCAGCACGCAGGTCTGCCCTGGGGGTATTAGATGCGCCGTCTGGCCGTCTTCGCGGTCGCGGTCCTTCTTCTCGCCGGTGCCGCGCCGGCCTTTGCTGAGCCTCCTCCCGCTTCACGCGTCGACTACCGACCGCCAGTCGACGCGCCGATCGTCGACCCCTTCCGGCCACCCGCCGACGACTACTCAGCCGGCAACCGGGGTGTCGACTACGCCACCGAGCCGGGCACGGCTGTCCGTTCTGCCGCCGACGGTGAGGTCGTGTTCGCCGGCCCCGTGGGCGGCACCCTTCACGTCGTCGTCCTGCATGCCGACGGGATACGCACCAGCTACTCGTTCCTGCGTTCGACGAGTGTGCATCGGGGCGACAAGGTGCGCCAGGGTCAAGAGGTCGGCACGGCCGCCGACCGCTTCCACTTCGGCGCTCGCGCCGGCGATGCGTATCTCGACCCCACACTCCTCTTCTCCGATGGTCCCCCTCATGTCTTCCTGGTTCCCGACGGAGACTTGCGTAGCGGCACCGTCGTGCACGAGCGCGCCGGTCTGCTCGATTCACTGCGGGGCCTGGCCGACCGCGCCGCCAGCATTCCTGCCGGCGCGGTTGAGTGGGCCCGCGACACCGTGTCCAAGGAGGCAGCGGCAAGGTTCGACGAGCTCAGGGGGGCGGCCCACTACGCCTGGGAACTCCAACCGGGCGTGCACCTGGCCCGTATCGCCAACGCGGGCATGGCCTGGTGGAACCAGCGAAGTGACTGCACGCCGTCATCAACGCCGGCGCCTCGCCACACCGACCGACACCTGGCCGTACTGGTTGGGGGCCTGGGTTCGTCGTCGAACAACGCGGCCATCGACAACGTCGATACCGGCGCGCTCGGCTACGCGCCGA
>JALZBN010000042.1 GCA_030947365.1 Actinomycetota bacterium | reverse complement strand
CTCTACGTGGCCCTCGACCAGCCTCAATCCTGTCCGCATGGCTTTCCGATCCCCGAGCCCCAGGTCGCCGACATCCCCACGATGCCGCCGCTCTACGAGCTCGAGAGAGGCGACGTCGCCGTCGTGGCAGTGCCCGGTTCGACCCAACCCGAAGTCATCCAATTCCTCGAGACCCTGGGTCTGCATCCGGGTGTGCGCATCGAGGTCGTCGACAAGCAGCCATTCGAAGGGCCCATCGTGCTTCGCGTCCTTCTCGAAGAAGGTCGTGACGAACACGATCGGGTCGTAGGCCAGAAAGTTGCCAACCAGATTTACGTGAGGAAGGAACCACCGCCCTCCTCATCGTCCAAGAGAAAGGCACAGACCGCATGATCAATCTCTTCGCTGTAGAGGGGGGATACCAGGCATTCGAGTTCGGCACCACCGAGTGGCTCTGGCTCATCTTCTCCGCCGCGACCGCGGTGCTCGCGCTCGCCGTCGGATACTCGCTCATGCGGGGCGTGCTGGCGGCCGACCAAGGCACACCCAAGATGCGCGAGATCGCCACGGCGATCCAGGAGGGGGCGATGGCATACCTCCGGCGCCAGTTCAAGACCATCGCGGTAATCGTCATCCCGGTGGCGATCTTCGTCTTCGTGACGTCGACGAGCATCACCAAAGACAGCGGCGTTGAGGCGCTGTCCTTTGCCCAGTCCGGCATCTTCCGCACCTTGGCCTTCTTGGCCGGGTGCCTCATGTCCGGCCTCACCGGCTTCATCGGGATGAGCCTGGCCGTGCGCGGCAATGTGCGTACCGCCGCCGCCGCAAAGCGAGGTTCACTGCCAGACGCCCTGAAGGTCGCCTTCCGTACCGGGGGCGTCGCTGGAATGTTCACCGTCGGCCTCGGACTTCTCGGCGCCACGATCATCATCATGCTGTTCCAGAACACGGCCACCGCGATCCTTATCGGCTTCGGATTCGGCGGGTCGCTCCTCGCCCTGTTCATGCGCGTGGGTGGTGGCATCTTCACCAAGGCCGCCGACGTAGGAGCCGACCTCGTGGGCAAGGTGGAAGCGGGTATTCCGGAAGACGACCCCCGCAACGCGGCAACGATCGCCGACAACGTCGGCGACAACGTCGGCGACTGCGCCGGGATGGCTGCCGACCTCTTCGAGTCGTACGAGGTCACGCTCGTCGCATCCATCATCCTGGGCTACAGCGCGTTCCACTCGATCTATCCCAACGACCCCAAGAAATGGGTCCTCGGGCTGCTCTTCCCAGTCATCGCCCGAGCCATCGGAGTACTGGCGTCCATCGTCGGCGTGTACATGGTGAAGGCCAAGGCGGGCGACAAGACGGCGATGGCGCCCATCAACCGGGGCTTCATCACCGCCGGCAGCCTGACGGTGGTCGGCACCTTCCTCGTCGCCCAGTTCTACGTGCACAACCTGCGGGTGTTCTGGGCGGTCGTCGTGGGCCTCGTACTCGCGCAGGTCGTGAGCCGGCTCACGGAGTACTTCACGTCGACCGAGACCGCGCCGGTCCGCGAGATCGCAGAGGCGGCTCGCACCGGGCCGGCCACGACTATCTTGTCGGGCATCAGCTCCGGGCTCGAGTCGACGGTGTGGGCGATCGTCGCCATCGCCTGCGCCCTCGGCGTCGCCATCGCCCTCGGCAAGGGCGACATCCAGTTCTCGTTCTACCTGGTGGCGCTCACCGGTATGGGCATGCTGGCCACCACCGGGGTAGTCGTCTCCGAGGACACGTTCGGCCCCGTCGCCGACAACGCGGCCGGCATCGCCGAGATGTCGGGCGAGTTCGAGGGCGAGCCCGAACGGATCATGGTGAGCCTCGACGCCGTCGGTAACACCACCAAGGCCATCACCAAGGGCTTCGCCATCGGCTCGGCGGTGATCGCGTCGGTCGCTCTGTTTGCATCCTTCGTCGAGACAGTGGGCTCCGAGCTCAAACTCAACGTGACCGGCAACGCTCTGTTCAACAATCCGTTCACCCAGATCAACGTGGCCGATCCGAAGACGTTCATCGGCCTGCTCATCGGGGGCTCCATCGCCTTCCTGTTCTCGTCGTTCGCCATCCGTGCCGTAGGCCGCACCGCCGGCACTGTTGTGCAGGAGGTGCGACGCCAGTTCCGCGAGCACCCCGGCATCATGGACTACACCGAGCGGCCCCAGTACGGGCGAGTGATCGACATCTGCACCCAAGCCTCGCTGCGCGAACTCACTACGCCGGCGCTACTCGCGGTGCTCACGCCGGTGATCATCGGATTCGGCATCAACTACGCCGCCCTCGGCGCGTTCCTCGCCGCCGTGATCCTCACCGGCCAGCTCATGGCCGTATTCCTGTCGAATGCGGGTGGGGCGTGGGACAACGCCAAGAAGTACATCGAGGACGGCCACGAGGGCGGCAAGGGCTCCGAGGCCCACAAAGCGGCGGTGATCGGCGACACCGTCGGCGATCCGTTCAAAGACACTGCCGGCCCGGCCCTCAACCCCCTCATCAAGGTGATGAACCTGGTGTCGCTGCTGATGCTGCCGGCAGTGATAAGCCTGCGCCACAACGACGCGGCGCGCTACTCCATCGCCCTCGCCGCGCTGGCTGTGCTGCTCGGCGCGATCGCCTTCTCGAAGCGTAAGACCGTGTCGATGGACGCCGAGCTCGAGGGCGTCGCCGTACCCGTCAACAGGCCCCCGGCGGGCGGAGGCGCTTGACACCGGGCTCGATTGCTGCCCAATGTCGAGGGTTGTGCCGAAGCCTCTAGTCATCGTCGAGTCGCCTGCCAAGGCCCGCACCATCGCTGGTTTCTTGGGCCGCGACTTCGTTGTGGAGTCTTCGGTCGGGCACATTCGCGACCTCCCTCGCAACGCCGCTGACGTTCCCGCCGCGGTGAAGGGTGAGCCTTGGGCGAGGCTGGGCGTCGACGTCGACAGCGGTTTCAAGCCGCTCTACGTGGTCGCCAGCGAGAAGAAGTCGGTCGTCGCGAAGCTCAAGCAGCAGTTGAAGGGCGCCACCGAGCTCTACTTGGCGACAGACGAGGACAGGGAAGGCGAATCCATCGCATGGCACCTCCTCGAGGTGCTGTCCCCGCCAGCCAATATTCCGGTGAAGCGGATGGTCTTTCACGAGATCACCCGGGCCGCCATCGAGGCCGCGGTCGAAAACTGGCGTGAGCTCGACCGCCACCTCGTCGACGCCCAGGAGGCCCGGCGCATCCTCGACCGCCTGTACGGCTACGAGGTCTCACCCGTGCTGTGGAAGAAGGTGCTTCCGCGACTGTCGGCGGGACGGGTGCAGAGCGTCGCCACCCGAATCCTGGTTGAACGCGAGCGGGCACGAATGAGGTTCCGAGCCGCGTCCTACTCCGGTCTCGACGGCACCTTCGCCCGCGAGGGACGCTCGTTCGGCGCGACCCTGGTGGCCATCGACGGCACTCGACTGGCAACCGGTCGGGACTTCGACGAGACAGGGGCCGTGAGCTCGGGCAACCTGGTCGTGCTCGACCGACCTCGGGCCGATGCTCTCACAGGTGCCTTGGCTGACGCCGAGTTCGCCGTGCGCACCGTCGACGAGAAGCCGTACCGGCGCACGCCGTACCCGCCCTTCATGACGTCGACGCTGCAGCAGGAGGCCGGCCGGAAGCTGCGGTTCTCCTCCCAGCGGGCCATGAGCGTGGCGCAGCGCCTCTACGAGCAGGGCTACATCACCTACATGCGTACCGACAGCACGGCGCTGTCGGAGACCGCGGAGAAGGCGGCGCGGAAGCAGGCCCGTGAGCTCTACGGTGCCGACTACGTTCCCGACCAGCCCCGCCGTTACCAGCGCAAGGTCAAGAACGCCCAAGAGGCCCACGAGGCCATCCGGCCCGCGGGCGACACGTTCCGCACGCCAGAGCAGGTGGCCCGCGAGCTCGGTCGAGACGAACTGGCGCTCTACGAGCTTGTCTGGAAGCGCACCATCGCGTCACAGATGGCCGATGTGCGCGGTCGCAGCGTGCAGGTGCGGCTCGGCGCGACAACGTCGGCCGGGGAGGACGCCGAGTTCGCAGCCACCGGCAAGGTGATTGAGTTTCCCGGATTCCTGCGGGCCTACGTCGAGGGTTCCGACGATCCCGACAGCGAGCTCGAAGATCGCGAGGTGCGCCTTCCCCCGGTTGCTCCCGGCGACGATCTCGAGGCCGTCGCCCTTGAGGCAAAGGATCACAGCACCCAACCGCCGGCCCGGTTCACCGAGGCGTCACTGGTCAAGGCCTTGGAGGAGATGGGCGTGGGTCGGCCGTCCACCTACGCCTCGATCATGGGCACCATTCAAGATCGCGGTTACGTATGGAAGAAGGGCGCGGCGCTGGTGCCCTCGTTCACCGCCTTCGCCGTCGTCGGGCTGCTCGAGAGCCACTTTGCCAATCTCGTCGACTACGAGTTCACGGCGCGGATGGAGGACGACCTCGACGGCATCGCCACCGGCCGGGAAGAGGCGGAGCCGTGGCTCAGCCGCTTCTACTTCGGCAATGGCCAGCCCGGCCTCCACGCCATGGTCAGCGAACGGCTCGACGCGATCGACCCCAAGGAGGTGAACTCCATCCCGTTGGGCACCGGTGCGGATGGTGCCGCGATCGTGGCCCGGGTGGGCCGCTACGGACCGTACGTCCAGCGTGGTGACGACAAGGCCTCGATACCGGAGGGCGTTGCCCCCGACGAGTTGACGATCGCCAAGGCCGAAGAGCTGCTGGCCGCGCCGAGCGGAGAGCGTGTGCTTGGTGACGACCCCGACACCGGCCTCCCCATCGTCGCCAAGGTCGGGCGCTATGGCCCCTATGTGACCGTTGTGCCCCCCGACGAGGAGGCAAACGGTTCGGCCACGAAGAAGAAGGCGAAGAAGTCGGACAAGCCCAAGAGTGCCTCGCTCCTCAAGAGCATGACGCTCGACAGCGTCACCTTTGACGACGCCTTGCGGCTCCTGAGCCTGCCTCGCAGCCTCGGAAACGACCCTGCCGACGGTGCCGAGGTGACGGTGCAGAACGGGCGCTACGGGCCCTACGTGAAGAAGGACACCGAGAGCCGTAGCCTCGAGAGCGAGGAGTCGCTCTTCTCCGTCACCCTCGACGAGGCGCTGGCGCTGCTGGCCGAGCCCAAGCGGGGCCGGGGCCAACGCGCCGCCGCCGCGCCGCCTCTGAAGGAACTCGGTAGCGACCCCGTGTCGAACGCGCCGATCGTCGTCAAGGAGGGCCGCTACGGGCCCTACGTCACCGACGGCGAGACGAACGCCTCGCTACGCGCCGGCGACGACGTCGACAGCCTCACCGCCGAGCGGGCCGCCGAGCTCCTCCAAGACCGGCGCGACCGGGGCCCGGCCAAGAAGTCGGCCGCCACCAAGCGAGCGAAGCCAAGGGCAAAGCCGAAGGCGAAGCGCGGCCCGACGAAGAAGTCCTGACCTCCTCCGTTCTCGTACCCTGACGGCGTGGTCCAACCCGACCCGACGTCGCCAACACCAGAGTCAGAGCCAGAGTCAGAGCCCGAGCCACAGCCAGACCAGGCAGGGCCGACGGCTGACCCGGGCGACGACACCGTCACCGAGCCGATTGACGTCGTCGAGGCCGAGCGCGACCCCGACATGAAGGGCCCCAGCCTCCTGGGGTCGCGGTCGTTCTTCCGGCTGTGGATGGCGCAGGTCACCTCTTCTCTCGGCGACTGGACAGGCCTGGTTGCCGTACTCGCGGTTGCCGCCCGCGTTGGCGGATCGTCACCCGAGGCCGCCATCGGCATCGTCATGAGTGCCCGGCTGATCCCGGGATTCTTTCTGGCCTCCGTGGGCGGCGTGCTCGTCGACCGTTGGGACCGCAAGAAGGTGATGGTCTACTGCGACATTGGTCGGGGCTTGGTGATGGCCACCCTGCCGTTCGTGGAATCCGTCGCCGGGTTGTTCCTCGCCTCTTTGCTCCTCGAGGTTCTGACCCTGCTGTGGTCGCCGGCGAAAGAGGCGACGGTTCCGAACCTGGTGCCAACCCGCAAGCTGACCACCGCCAACTCCCTGTCGCTGGCTGCGGCGTACGGCACCTTCCCGGTGGGGTCAGCCCTGTTCGCATCGCTCACCAAGGTGGCCGAGTTCCTTGGTGACCACGCCGGCTTCCTCGACTTCTTGAAGCTGAACCAAGAGTCGTTGGCCATCTACGCCGACGTGCTGACCTTCTTTGCCTCAGCGTTCCTCATCTCGACGTTGACTATCCCGCGCCGGCGCGTCGCCGAACCTCACGAGCCCGTCAACGGCGCGGCAGAGCCGGCGCGCGCGTTCAGTCGCACCGTCGAGGAGGTCAAGGAGGGCTGGCAGTTCATCCGCACGAGCCCGGTCGTGCGATCGGTGATGGTCGGACTCGGGACCGGACTCATTGGGGGCGGGATGGTCGCGCCGCTCGGGCCGACCTTCTCGACACGGGTGCTCCACGCCGGTCCCGCGGGCTTCGGACTCTTACTCACCGCGCTCGGCATGGGTCTCGCGATCGGGGTGGTCGGGCTATCGACGGTGCAGCGGCGACTGCCTCAGCATCTGATCTTCCCCTTCGCCGTCCTTGGCGCCGGCGCGTGCATGATGGTCGCGGTGTCGATGTCATCGCTCGGCGCGACCATGCTGTTCATCACCGGAATGGGCATCTGCGCCGGCGCGGTCTACGTGCTTGGCTTCACCATCCTCCAAGAGAGCGTCGACGACGACCTGCGCGGCCGGATCTTCGCCACCCTTTACACGCTGTCCCGCCTGTGCCTGCTGGTGTCTCTGACACTGGCGCCGCTGGTGGCCGGCGCGCTCGACGGCATCTCCGAGAGCCTGTTCGGAGGATCGGTGAGCATCGGCGGGTTCACCGTGGGGCTCCCGGGTGTGCGCCTGACTCTCTGGGTCGGCGCGAGCATCATTCTCGTAGCCGGCTTTCTCGCTCTGCGCTCGCTTCGCGCCGTGCGTGACCAGGCCGACGGTCGGGCGTTTTCGTGAGGGGGCGGCTCATCGCGTTCGAGGGAGGCGAGGCCGCCGGCAAGTCGACGCAAGCCCGGATGTTCGCGGCGCGCCTTGGCGCGGTGCTGACGCGGGAGCCCGGTGGAACACCGGTCGGTCAGCAGATCCGTTCGATCGTGCTCGACCCATCGTCGCCGTCGCTCGGCTCCCGCACCGAGGCGCTCCTGCTCGCCGCTGATCGCGCCCAGCACGTCGACGAAGTCTTGGAACCGGCACTTGCGCGCGGAGACGACGTGGTCACCGATCGATACTCGGGCTCCACGTTCGCGTATCAGGGCTGGGGTCGGGGCCTTGCGCTCGACGACTTGGAGAGGTTGTCGTCATGGGCCGCAGCCCGCGTTGAGCCCGATTTTGTGGTGCTGCTCGACGTTTCCCCAAAGGTGGCCGCCGCTCGCCTCGCGACCAACCGTCCTGATCGCCTCGAAGCACTCGGCCATGATTTCCATACGCGGGTGGCCGACGGCTACCGCGCTCTGGCCGGCGCCGATCCCACCCGATGGGCGGTTGTCGACGCCGACGGTGACGTCGACGAGGTCGGTGCCCGCGTCTGGAGCGCGTTCGAGAAATGGCGGGTCGCCACGTGACCGACGTCGTCGCCGTCTTCGACGACGTGGTGGGGCAGGACGGGGCAATGGAACAGCTCCGCGCCGCGTCGCGCGCGCCAGTACATGCCTACCTGTTCGTCGGTCCTCCGGGTAGCGGAAAGCGGCGCGCGGCTGTCGCTTTTGCGGCGGCGCTGTTGTGCCCGTCGGGTGGCTGCGGCGCTTGTGACGTCTGCCTTCGGGTGCGCGCCGGCTCACACCCCGACACCGTCGTAGTCGAGCGCCAGGGACCCTTCATAACGGTGGCTCAGGCGCGCGAGATCCAACGCCTGGCCCTGCGTAGTCCGAACGAGGGTGCCCGGAAAGTGTTGATTCTCAACGATTTCCACCTCGTTCGTGAAGCGGGTTCGACCCTGCTCAAAGTCGTCGAAGAGCCGCCCGAGAGCACTGTCTTCGTGATCCTCGCCGACGCCGTCCCACCCGAGCTGGTGACGATCGCGTCCCGATGCGTACGCATCGACTTCGGCAGTCTGGTGCATGACGACCTCGTCGCCGCCCTCGTCGCCGAAGGGGTAGACCCGCTCGTCGCGGCCGAAGTTGGTCCGTCTGCGGGTGGACGCCTCGACCGGGCGCGCCGCCTCGCATCCGACCCTGGCTTTTCCGAACGGCGCGACTCGTGGCGCGCCGCGCCGGCGCGCCTCGACGGCACCGGCGCGACCGTCGTCGTCGTTGCGGCCGAGCTCACCGACCTCGTGGCACGCGCCGCTCAATCAGCGGTGGAGAGCGCCGCCGCCGATGAAAGCGGCACGAAGAAGGAGCTCGCCGAGCGCCAACGTCGAGAGCTGCGCCGTCTCCGGATGGACGAGTTGCGCCTCGGGCTGGCCGCCCTCGGCGGCGCGTACCGCGAAGCACTGGTCTGCGGCGCGGCTGACGCCGGCGCGTACGTCGTGGCCATCGACGCCGTCCAGGCCGCGGCCGAGGCGCTCCCTCGCAACCCCAACGAGACCCTGCTCCTACAAGCCCTGTTGCTTCGCCTTCCGCCCCTCCGGAACCCGACCCGGCGCTGAGCCGTCGG
>JALZBN010000222.1 GCA_030947365.1 Actinomycetota bacterium | reverse complement strand
CCCGGGTGAAGAGGCGAACGATCCCGCCTTCGTCGACCGGTTGGTAGAAGGCCACGATCTCTACGTCAACGATGCCTTCGGCGCGTCGCACCGCGCCCACGCATCGGTGGTGGGCCCGCCGCAGCACCTGCCCAGTGCGGCCGGCCGGTTGCTGGCCCGGGAAGTCGAAGTACTTGGCGGTCTCCTCGACGCGCCGGCGCGTCCGTTTGTCGCCGTGCTCGGCGGCGCGAAGGTGAGCGACAAGCTCGGTGTGATCGAAGCTCTGCTCGACAAGGTCGACACCCTCGTCATCGGCGGCGGCATGTCGTTTACGTTTCTGGCCGCCCAGGGCCACGACATTGGCGACTCGCTTTTGCAGGATGACCGCATCGACGCGTGTCGCAAGCTGCTCGAGTCGGGCAAGACCATCCTGATTCCCACCGACGCGGTGGCGTTGGGCCCCGACGGATCGATCGGTTCGACCGATGATCCCGACGACCAGGTGCGCGCTGTCGGCGCCGATATCCCCGATGGGTGGAAGGGGCTCGACATCGGCCCCGAAACAACCGCGGCGTTCTGCGAGGCCATCTCTTGCGCGGGCACCGTGCTCTGGAATGGTCCGATGGGCGTGTTCGAGGACGACCGGTTTGCAGCCGGTACCCGAGCGCTAGCGGAGGCGGTTGCGAATGCTCCAGGTTTCACCGTGGTGGGTGGGGGCGACAGCGCCGCGGCGATTGCCAAGTTTGGGCTGGACGACCGGGTCGACCACGTCTCCACCGGCGGCGGCGCGTCTTTGGAGCTGATAGAGCAAGGCGACCTACCGGGATTGGCTGCCTTGAGAGAGTCGGCGGAGAGGACATCGAATGGCTGACCGCAAGCCGCTCATGAGCGGGAACTGGAAGATGAACTACAACCACCTGGAGGCCATCCAGGTGGTGCAGAAGCTGTCGTACCGCTTGGATGCAGCCGACTATGGCGCCGTCGACGTCTCGGTGCACCCACCGTTCACCTGCCTGCGGTCGATCCAGACGGTTCTCGACGCGGACAAGATCCCGATGTCGCTCGGGGCCCAGAACTGCTACTGGGAGGACAGCGGCGCGTTCACCGGGGAAGTCAGCGCGCCGATGCTGGCCAAGCTCAACGTGTCGTACACGATCGTGGGGCACTCGGAACGGCGCGAACTGTTCGGCGAGACCGACGACGTCGTCCGCCTCAAGTTGGAGGCGGTCTGGCGGTCGGGGATGACTCCCATTCTGTGTGTCGGCGAGACGCTCGACGAGCGCGAGGCAGGCTCCATGGCGAGCAAGGTCTCCGGACAAGTTCGCGCCGCGCTCGCCGGTGTCTCACCGGAACGGGTGCAGGCGATGGTCATTGCCTACGAGCCCATCTGGGCGATTGGCACGGGTCGCACGGCGACGCCAGCAGATGCCCAAGAGACGACGGCCTTGATACGCGAGGTCGTGTCGTCTTTGCACGGGAAAGATGTCGCCGGCGCGGTGCGCATCCAGTACGGCGGCTCGGTGAAGGCCACCAACATCGCTGAGCTCATGGCCCAGCCCGATGTCGACGGCGCGCTCGTGGGGGGCGCAAGCCTCGATCCTGACGAGTTCGCCCGCATCGTCAGGTACCGGCAGGAGCAGTGACGATCTGACTGCTAGCCTGATTTTGTAACTGGTGGCCCGCCAAGGCTGGTGAATCTCTCCCAATGGTGACAACAATCGTCCTCGTCGTGCACGTCATCATGGCGTTCGCGTTGATCCTGCTGATCCTCCTGCACAGCGGACGGGGCGGCGGCCTCTCCGACATGTTCGGTGGAGGTGTGGGCACGGCAGCGGCAGGCTCGACGGTCGTCGAGCGCAACCTCGACCGCATCACTGTTGCCGCCGCGATCGTCTTCGCCTTCACGACAGTCATCCTCTCCATCCGGCTCCAGTAGCCAGACCGGGTCTGCACTGAGACGATCATTTGCAACGCGTCGTTGGGCGGTAGCGCTCGCCTGTGCGCTCGTCGTTGCCGGTTGCGACAGTGGGTCCGCTACGACGTCGGCGCCGAAGCCTCCGGCTGACGTCCTTCGGGTGGGTGTCGAGCGGCCTGGCTCCCTCGACCCGGCCCAAGCCCAGAAGCCCGGCGAATTGCTCCTGGCCGAAAACCTCTTCAGCGCCCTGACCAAGTACGACAGCACCAGCCTGGCGGTCAAGCCGGCGATCGCGTCGCAGTGGCAAGCCAGTCCCGACATGACCCAGTGGGATTTCACGATCCGACCCGACGCCAAGTTCAACAACGGCCGCCCGATCACCGCCGACGACGTGAAGTACACGTTCGAACGCATCACCCGCCGGGGGTCGCCGTCTCGGGCCGCGGCGCAACTGCAGATGATCAATGGCTTCGCACCGTTCAGCCTCACCGGGAAGGCGGACACGCTCGCGGGCGTGACCGCGCCGGCACCCAATGTGGTGCACATCGCCCTCGACGGTCCTCTATCCGCGCTGCCGGCGGTTCTCGGAAATCCGGCCTTCGGCATCGTTCCCAGGGAGTCGGTCGAGGCCCAACCGCCCGCCCCGGCCTTCGCCGACCAGCCGGTTGGCAGCGGTCCGTTCATGGTCGAATCGCGCACGGAATCCACGCTGCATCTCGTGCCTGCGCCCGGCACTCAGCTTGCCCTGAAGGCCGTCGACATCTACATGGCGCACGACTCGGCCGGCTCCTACGCCGACTTCCTGGGCGGGGGCCTCGACTGGGCCGAGGTGCCACCCGACCAGGTCGCGCCGGCAACGCCGAAGGCGTCGACCGAGCGTTCCCAGCCCTACGCCGGTGAGCTCTTCTACGCCTTCAACGTGAAGAACCCGAAATACGCAGACGTTCGCTTCCGTGAGGCCATTGTTCGCGCCGTCGACCGCGACGCCATCGTGCAGGTCATCTACGGCGGCGCGGTGAAGCCGTTGAGTGGAATCGTCGCCGACGGCATCCCCGGCTACCAGCCCGATGCTTGTGGCGACAAGTGTCGCCACGACCCGGCGCGCGCGCGAGACCTCGTCAAGCAGGTGTTCGGCGACGCGCCGCCGCCCGAAGTCCAAATCGACTTCAACGACGACCTCACGCAGCAGGCGGTCGCCCGCGCGATCCAGGCGAACCTCAAGGAGGTCGGGATCCCGGCCGCGCTTCGGCCCAAGCCCTTCGCCGACTACTCCCAGTTCTTCGACAGCGGCCAGCAGGAGATGTTCCGGCTGGGCTGGATCGCCGCCTACCCAACGC
>JALZBN010000221.1 GCA_030947365.1 Actinomycetota bacterium | reverse complement strand
TGCACTGGGCATCGGAGCATTCGTCGGCACCCTGATCCTCGTGCGCCGGGCGCGTGACCTGGAACGCTTCCGCTACACATTCGCCCTCATCGGCATCGGCCTCCTCCTCATGCCCCTGCTGCCCGTAGTGGGCCAGAACATCAACGGGTCGCGGTTGTGGGTGCGAGTCGCCGGCGCCACCTTCCAGCCCGGCGAGCTGGCCAAGATCGTGCTGTGCATCTTCTTCGCGTCATATCTGGTTGAGAAGCGCGAGTTGCTCTCCGAGGCCCTCCACCGCGTCGGCTCGGTGATGGTCCCCAACTTCAAGCACTTCGGTCCCGTCGTCCTCATGTGGGGCATCTCGCTCGTGATCATGACGGCCGAGCGCGACCTCGGCTCGTCGCTTCTGTTCTTCGCCCTGTTCCTCGCCATGCTCTGGATCGCCACCGGCCGCGGCGCGTACCTCGCCGTCGGAGGCGTGATGTTCAGCGCGGGCTCGTACCTCGCCTGGAGCTCGTTCGCCCACGTGCAAAGCCGGGTCAGCATCTGGCTCGACCCCTGGAAGGACCCGCACGGGCACGGCTTCCAGGTCATTCAGGCGCTCTTCGCCTTCGCCGCCGGGGGCGTGGCCGGCACCAATCTGGCCCAAGGACGTCCCGACCTCATCCCTTATGTCGCTACCGACTTCATCTTCGCGGCCATCGGTGAAGAGCTCGGGCTGCTCGGAACAACCGCGATCATCACGATCTTCGTGCTTATGGTCGGCACCGGGTTGCGCATCGCAATGCGCGCCGAGCTCCCGTTCGAGAAGCTTCTTGCCGCCGGACTCACCACCATCCTCGGGGTCCAGAGCTTCGTCATCATCGGCGGGGTCACCCGCCTGATTCCGCTCACCGGCATCACCTTGCCGTTTGTGTCGTACGGCGGCTCGTCGCTCATCGCCAATTACATCCTGCTGGCGCTCTTGCTGCGCATCTCCGACGACCAGGCCGAGCGGGCCCAAGCCCAAGCGGCAGCTCAAGAGGAGACCCGCTTTTGAATCGCCAGATTCGCCGGCTTGGCGTGGCGCTGGTGATTCTTTTCATCGCGCTGTTCCTGCAGCTCAACTACCTCCAGGTTGTCGACGCCAAGCGACTCAACGACAACCCCACCAACACCCGAGCGGTCGTGCGCGACTTCTCCCAGCCTCGCGGTGTGATCCAGACGTCCGACGGCACGGTGCTGGCGGAGTCAAAGCCCACGGGGGGGCAGTTCGCCAACCAGCGCAGCTACCCCCAGGCGAACCTCTACTCGCACATCACCGGCTTCTTCTCGTTCAACTTCGGGAGCGACGGGGTCGAGCGCACCTACAACGACGCCCTCACCGGTCGCACAAACAACCTGAGCATCAGCCGCATCGGTGACTGGCTGCTGCAACGCAAGCGCACCGCCAACGTCTCGCTGACCCTGTCGAACGACGTCCAGCACGTCGCTTCCGATGCGCTCGGCGCCCACAAAGGGGCGGTCGTCGCCCTCGACCCGCGCAACGGCGCCATCCTGGCCATGGCCGACTACCCCACCTACGATCCCAACCCGCTCGCGAGCCACGACCTGAAGGCCGCCACGGGAGACTGGAACCAGCTCAATGCCGATCGTGACAAGCCGCTGCTCTCGCGTGCCTACCGCGAGCGTTACTTTCCGGGCTCGTCGTTCAAGGTCGTGACCGCGGCCACGGCCCTCCAGAGCGGGAAGGCCACCGTCACCAACCCCGTGTTCCCCGACCTCTCCGAACTCCCCCTTCCCCAGAGCTCCCAGCCGATCCGCAACTTCGGCGGGGAGACGTGTGGGGGGGCGTTGCCTGACGCTCTCCGGGTCTCGTGCAACACGGCCTTCGCCCAACTCGGGCTCGACCTCGGCGGGCCCACGCTGTCCGACGGAGCTAACAGTTTCGGCTTCAACCAGGTGCCCCCAATCGACCTTCCCTTCGGGGCAGCGTCGTCGTTCCCCGATCCGGCCGCGTTCGTTCGTGACAAGCCGGCCCTGGCCAAGTCCGCCATCGGCCAACAAGACGTGCAGGCCACACCACTCCAGATGGCACTTGTCGCGGCATGCATCGCCAACAACGGCACGATCATGACGCCGCACGTGATGAAGGAGATCCGTGACAGCGAAGGTCAGGTCATCCAGACCTACGACGCCCACGCGTGGAAAGACGCCGTCCGTCCCGACGTGGCTCAGACAACACGCGACATGATGATCGGGGTCGTTCAGTCCGGTACGGGAACGAGGGCACAGTTGCCCGACGTGCAGGTTGCGGGAAAGACCGGCACCGCCCAGACCGGACGCGACACCTCCCACGTTTGGTTCATCGGATTCGCGCCCGCGGAAGCGCCTCGTGTCGCCGTCGCCGTCATGCTCGAAGACCAACCCAATGTCAGCGAGGCAACCGGTGGGGTCGTCGCTGCTCCGATAGCCGCCCAGGTCCTCCAGGCTGGCCTCGTGGCGAACCCTTAGGCTGACGTCCGTGGCTCAAGAGGTTTTCACCGGGCGCTACCAGATCATCCGCCACATCGCGCGGGGCGGGATGGCCGAGGTCTACCTCGCCCGCGACCTTCTGCTCGACCGCCAGGTCGCGCTCAAGGTGTTGTTTCCGGAGTTCGCCAGCGACAGGTCGTTCGTTGAGCGCTTCCGGCGCGAGGCCCGCTCCGCCGCCAGCCTCAACCATCCCAACATCGTCGCCATCTACGACTGGGGTGAGGAGGAAGGCACCTACTTCATCGTCATGGAGTTCGTGGAGGGCCGCACCCTGCGCGACATCATCCGCAGCGAGGGTCCTCTGCTCGCCCACCGCGCCGCCGACATCGGTGCCGACATCGCCAGCGCGCTGGCGTTCGCCCATCACCACGACGTCGTCCACCGCGACGTCAAGACGGCCAACGTCCTCATCTCCGGCCTCGTCAAGGTCACCGATTTCGGCATCGCGCGCGCCGGAGATCCGCAGGAGAGCCTCACCCAGACCGGCGCGGTCATGGGTACCGCCACCTACTTCTCGCCCGAGCAGGCCCAGGGCCACAACATCGACTCCCGCAGCGACATCTACTCCCTCGGCGTCGTGCTCTACGAGATGGTCACCGGCCGGCCGCCGTTCATCGGCGACACGCCGGTTGCGATCGCCTACCAACATGTCAAAGAGACGCCCCCACCGCCGTCGCAGCTGAACCCCGACGTCCCCTCCGACTTCGAGGCCGTCGTCCTGAAGGCGATGGCCAAGAAC
>JALZBN010000041.1 GCA_030947365.1 Actinomycetota bacterium | reverse complement strand
GTCGAGTGCTTCACGACGATGCCGCTCGGCTCTGGCTTCGATCGCCCAACCCCGACCTGAATTACGAGAAGCCCCTCGATCTGGTGGCCGCCGGCGACTACCAACGAGTCGTCGATCTGCTCCTCGCGTTGGCTGAGGGCGTGACTGCATGAAATGGCCACGTTCGAGCCGACGCGCCTGAACGGCGTCGACCTTGTCTCGCTCGATGTCGGCGGCTACCGAAACCAGGCGCCGGGATTCGACCCGCGGAGCGGTGAAGGTGCTCGGCGTTTTGGCGGCCGATTCAATCCACCGAGGAGTTTCCCAGTCCTATATCTGTGTCTAACTGAGCCATGTGTCGTCGCTGAGTTGACGCGACAGGCTGAGCGCCAGAGCGTTCAACTCGAGGATCTCCTGCCCAGGGAACTCTGGTCGGTCACCGCAGAGCTCACTGGCGTTCTCGACCTGACCGCGATGACCACCTTGTCAGCAGTCGCGATCGATCCGACAGACCTGGTTCGGCCGGATCATGCCTTCACGCAGCAGCTAGGCGAGGCCGCACACGAGCGGGGCATACAGGCGATCAAGTCGCCGTCAGTCACCGGGGTCGATGAGATCCTCGCGATCTTTCCGGAGAACCTGGGCGCCGTCGCGGTGGAGGTCGAACTTGTCCGGCTGTGGTCGTCGATAGATGACGTGTGATCTCCCGCGATAGACCTCGCCACGGAACGACCAAGTTTCATCGTCGCGCCGGAGGAAACGGCCCTGGCATCGGCGGTCGGCCGCCGATCGCCGGACTCGCCCAAACTAGGTTGGCCCGGGGACTTCCGTCCTGCGGGAGGGGCCGACGAGCGGCCGTGCCAGGAGATTGAGGCGTTGACGACAAACGAACGGCTGGCGCTGCGGGCGCCATCGCGTGCAGGTGGGTTCCCGCGATGAAGGCCACCGAAGCAAACCTGCTGCAGTTCCTGATGAAGTCGCCGCAGTTCGTCATCCCGATTTATCAGCGGACCTACAGCTGGACCGATCGGGAGTGCTTACAGCTCTGGGACGACATCATGCGAGCTGGTGGTGACGACGATGTCAGCGCACACTTCGTCGGGTCGGTGGTCTACATCGAAAAGGGCCTGTACCAGGTCTCGACCCAGTCTCCGCTCCTCGTCATCGACGGCCAGCAGAGGCTCACCACGGTCACTCTGCTGTTGGAGGCCCTCGCGCGGCACCTTGGTGATACCGAACCCGTCGATGGCTTCTCTTCCAAGAAGATCCGGCACTACTACCTCCTCAACCCGCTCGAGGAAGGAGAGCGTGGCTTCAAGCTCGTCCTCACACAGACGGACAAGGACACCCTGACGGCGCTCGTCCGACAGGCCGACCTGCCTGCGGAACACTCCCTGCGGCTAAGTCAGAACTTCGAACTCTTCAACGAGAAGGTCGCCGGTCTCAGGGACGACGTCACTGCCCTCTGCAAGGGCTTGAGCAAGCTGATGATCGTCGACGTCTCGCTCAACCGCGACCAGGACAACCCCCAGCTGATCTTCGAGAGCATGAACTCAACCGGCCGGGAACTCAGCCAGGCCGACCTGATTCGCAACTACATCCTCATGGGCTTGGAGCCCACGCATCAGACCCAGCTTTACGAAGGCGCATGGAGACCGATGGAGGTCAACTTCGGGCAAGAGGCCTACGGCTCTCACTTCGACAGCTTCATGCGCCACTACCTCACCCTGAAGACGGGCGAGATCCCGAACGTCCGGGCTGTGTACGAAGCATTCAAGGCGTACTCGCGCGTGCCGTCGGTCGCGGCTTCCGGCGTCGACAGCCTCGTTCGCGACATCCGCTCTTTCGCGAGCCACTACTGCGCGATGGCGCTCGGCAAGGAGACTGACAAGGCGCTCGCCGAAGCCTTCCAAGACCTTCGTGAACTGAAGGTCGACGTCGCGTTCCCCTTCCTCTTGGAGCTGTACCACGACTACGCCACCGGCGTTCTCCCGGCTGGCGACTTCGTGCGCGTCATACGCCTCGTCGAGGCCTACGTCTTCCGCCGCGCGATCTGCGCCATCCCAACGAACTCCCTGAACAAGACCTTCGCGACGTTCCGCCGAAGCCTGAAGAAGGATCGCTACCTCGAGAGCGTCCAGGCGGCGCTCCTGTTGCTACCCTCGTACAGGCGCTTCCCAAACGACGAGGAGTTCAAGCGCGAGTTTGCGGCGCGTGATCTCTACAATTTCCCCCGCCGCAGCTACTGGCTGCGGCGGCTGGAGAACTACGACCGCAAGGAGCGTGTACCGGTCGACGAATACACGATCGAGCACATCATGCCGCAGAACGAAAATCTGTCGGCGGAGTGGCGGGACGCTCTAGGGCCGGAGTGGGAGCGAGTACACGAGACCAAACTGCATACGCTCGGGAACCTCACGCTCACCGGCTACAACAGCGAATACAGCGACCGGCCGTTCGTCGAGAAGCGCGACATGAAGGGCGGCTTCCAGGAAAGCCCTCTTCGCCTCAACGAGGGACTCGCGACCGTCGACACCTGGAATGAGGCGGCGATCGAGCAGCGCGCTGAGCGTCTCGCGACAGTCGCCGTGAACGTATGGCGTGGGCCGGCCCTCGATGCCGACGTGCTCGGGGCATACAAGCCCCAGGCAAGAAAGACGCCTTCGCCCTACACGGTGGACGATCATCCGTATCTTGCCGCCGGCACGGCGACCCGTGCCCTCTTCGAGGCACTCCGCACCGAGCTACTCGCACTCGACCCGTGCGTCACTGAGGAGTTTCTCAAGCTGTACGTCGCCTACAAGGCAGAGACCAACTTCGTTGACGTGGTGCCGCAGGCGAGTCGGCTGCGCCTCAGCCTTAACATGCAATTCCACGAGCTGTACGACCTGCGTGGCATGGCTGAAGACGTAACCAACCTCGGGAGGTGGGGCAACGGCGACATTCAGGTCGCGTTCTCATTCCTGGACAACATGCCGTACGTGCTCGGATTGGTCCGTCAATCATTCGAGAAGCAGATGGGAAACACAGAGACCAGCGTGTGACCTGCAGACACAGACGTTCGTGTAGCCGGCCCAAGTAGACCGCCCTCCGGAGAGGCGGGAACCCCGAGGAAGCAGCCGAGCACCTGTGGGAGGCGATGCGTAGCCGATGAAGCACCTCGGTCCGGTGTGGCCCGCGCCGCCGCGGCACGTCGTGCATCACTACGGCTGATCCTCTGATTCGGCAGCGTTAAAAATAAGTCTTTCCTGAAGTTAAGCACCGTGCTTATAATATGGATGTGCTTATGGAGGTTCTCAGTCAGTTGAGGGACGCCGGAGTGGGCGTTGACAATGCCTCGGCCGAACCGCGCCGGCGTGGTGCCCGTGTCGACGCACTACTTGAACTCGAGATCGACAAACGACACGTCCGATTCCAGGTGGAGCAGCGAGGACGGGCTCCGTACCCGGGTGAGATCGTGACGCTCACGACACTGCACCAACGGCTGAAGAGCGGCGGGGTCCCTCTGCTCATCGCCCCCTTCATAGGTGGCGAAGTCGGTCGTCAGCTTGTCAGCGCAGGTTGGTCATGGGCCGACGCCGAGGGCAACTACGACATCCGAGCTGAGGGCATCCGTCTCCGACAGAGGCTTGCCAGCAGGCGTTCTTCATCGGCGCGCCGGTCGTTACCGCGAGGGCGAGGCAGCTGGGCAATGATTCGTCGGCTCATAGCGAAGGGCGAAGTCGACAGCCTCACTGGACTGGCACTTGAAGCCGAAGTGTCGCAGCCTCGGGCCTCACAGATAGGGGGCGAACTCGAGGCGCTCGGTCTGCTCCATCGGACCCGGGGTAGCTGGCGTCCAGAGCGCGAGGAGCTACTCGATCGATTCCTCAGGGAGTATCCGGGCCCCGGCGGGTCGGAGGTCACTTTCTACAGCCTCGACGCCCCGCTTCAGGTCGCCAACAGAGTCCATCGTCGGGACACGTCGACTGCGATCTCTGGCGATGTCGCTGCCGATCTGTTGACGCCGTGGCGGAGCCCGACGATGCTCGTGATTTACACGCAGGCGCCCATTGGGCTGGACCGGACGCCGGGTGTGGTCAAGGCGCATTCGCGCGGCGACGCAAACATTCTGCACCGCGTCCCGACCGACTACAGCGTGTTTCTGTCGGACAGACGGCGGGATGAGATGCCTGACTTTGAGGTGCCAATTGCCGACCCCGTGCAGGTGCTTTGGGATCTTGAAGACCTTGGCGGCGACGATCGGCTCGAAGCGGCGGACAAGCTGCGGCGATGGCTTCTGACAAGCCGCTAACCCGACTCGTGTCGCATGCAGCGCCGTCGCGGACGACCTGAGCTTCGTTGCTCTGGCCGACTTTCCCCGATGTTGGCCGATACCGAGCACAGGGTGATCGGTAGTCCAGCTGCACGGGTACCGCTGAGCTCTCGGGCCAGAGCTGCACCGCTAGACGCAGGATGTCGACCTGGGCGTCCCGGACGAGGTCGCGCGGATAATCGCCGGCGCCTCAGCGGTGCACGGTTCCTAGGAGGTCGTCGACCAGCCCTACGAGCGAGGCAGCGAGTGCGTCCGAATCTTCCCCGGCACCCGCCGCACGCACTGCCATGGCAACACCCTCGTTGTCGGTCGCGCCGAACAGCTCGGGAAGCAGCCCTACGGCTTCATTGCTGACGCTCGCCGACAGCTCGTTTGCGACGAGTGTTGACAGCCGAGTGGCGAGATCGGCGGTGTCGATCGCGCGAAGTAGGCGCAGCACGTCCAACGCGTCCTTGTCACGTACGCGATCTTGCGCGCCGAGTCGTTCGGCGATCTTGTGAACCTTCGCCACCAATAGTGCGCCAGGCCCGGCGACCCACAGATCCACAGTGCGCTCGTCCTCTGGGTCGAGCGCCGGGATCGTCAACAGTTCGCGATCGATGAGTGCACCCTCGAGGCCCTTGGCGCGACGAGCTGCTCGCTTGCCGTGTGGACCAAGGCGAGCGCCACGTGTGCCAGGGCCTGCCAGCTGCTCAGGAACCATGATGTCGACGTAGATGCCGTCGGGGCTCAGCCAGCCTCCGGGGTGTTGACGCGGAGTGAAGCCTCGTGCGCCGAGCAGGTCGGCGAGCAGCGGAGCGTCAGCGAGGTCAGCCGGGGAGATGGTGAAGTCGGCGTCGGTTGTGTACTCGGCGACGGCCAGTTCGGCATCGCCCGTGTGGAGGTAGATCGCTTGCGCGCCGACGAGCACGACCGCGTCGCGGTGTTCGGCGAGTGCCTCGGCTGCATCGAGCAGGGCCGCTCGGGCACGGACGTAAAGGGGATCAACCACGCCAGGCATTCTCGTTCTTGCGCATCCACTCAAGCAGTTCATTTCCCTCCGACGGCTCACGCCCTGGGCCGCTGAGCAGGTCGACAGCCAGCTGGGCCGGTGCCACAACGCGGAGCTCGTCCCGGACTGCGGCGCGATCGAAGACGACTGGGTCGAAAGGTTCTGCGAGCACGACGTTGGCGCCGGCGTCGGCCGGACGGAGTCGGAGCCGCTCCGCCGTTCGGGCGATGTCTTCGACGTAGATGGCCGCTTGGCGGGCCGGCGAGGTTGGCGCGAACCGCTGGGCGGCGAAGGCGCCGGTGGCCGCATAGGCCCACTTGACGTCAGACAGCTTTGAGGCGAGGGAGCCGAGCCCCCTGGGTTCGAGGAAGTAGGCCACGTTGTTGGCGCGGGCGAAGTCGTAGTCCTGGCTCCATCGCCGGATCGTCCCCTCCCAATCGATGGTCGTGATCGCCCCTCGCTCCTCACGAGTTACGAGACCCTCGCGGGCCAAGAGGTCGATCGTGCGTGATAGCGACCCGAGCGGAACGCCGGCGCGCTTTGCAACCTCGCGAACGCCGTAGGGAGGGCGGAAGTCGACGAGGGAGCGGACTGCTCGGCCGGAAGCGCGGCCCCGTAGGGATCGCAGGGTCTCATCGGACGGCCAGGGGTCCTTAATGGCACCGGTGCGCTCGACGAACAACCCAGGTTGGTTGGCAACGAGCCGAAGGTTGCCGGTGCTGTCGGCGTAGCTGATTCCCTTACGGGATAGCAATGACCGCATGGTCGGGCTTAGGTACGGCGTCGCAAAGAGCGGGAGGCTGTCGGACGATCCGATCTTGTCGACGGGCGGTTCGAGCTGCGCAGCGAGGAGTGCCCGTTTCGCTTCGACGGCAAACGAGGCGGCTGTTCCGTCGGGCGCCTTGAGGGTCCACACAGCGTCCGATTGTCGGCGTCCCCTTCCGGGTTGACGAGTGGATCGGAACGTCCACCCGGGCGGGAGCGCGTCGGGGACAAGACGCTCGACGGCACGCAGCGTCTGTGTTTCACTCGGCCTGTTGACTGCCACGGACAACACCTCCTTCCAGACAACACCGCTGTTCCAGAAGTATAGCTGTTCCGGATGATCCGGAACATTGGATTTTCTGGAACACTTCTAACGGATCTTCTAACGGATGGGCCGTCAGGAGGCGTTATCCACAGGATCAGACAACACGGCGAATCCGACAAAACCCCAGGTCAGAGGCCCTTTCCGGCATGAGCCGTCATGAGCCATAACCGGCTTGGAGTTCTCGCCCCGAAGGTCAGGCCGGAGCTCATGGCGGCCATCTATGCCGTCGGCTCGCCGTGTTCATGGGGAACTGACCCTCCGCTGGGACGGGGCCAACGGGGCAGGATATCGATGACTTCCGCGGCACGAGGTCGTCTCCACTCCGACGGTTTTCACATCGAGAGGAACAGCCAGATGCGCCAGCAGCAGTCCGGATCACCTGATGTCTGAACGCAGCGCGAGAGACGTCGTCGAGGAGCTCGTCCGGCGACAGGAGTTGAACGACGTGACCGTGCTCGACGACCTCATCGCTGAAGACATGGTGAACCACGCAGCCGGCCCGCAGGGCCGGGAGGGCCTCCGAGCGATCCTGCAGACGATCGAGCACGACCTCGGTCCGATCTCGTTCGAGCAGCACCACCTCGTCGCCGATGGCGATCTCGTCGTGCAGCACGTCACGGTGCACGGCACGCACCGAGGCTCGACGATGCCGCTCCTCGACGGCGTGCCGGCGTCGGGGCGGCCCGCGACGTGGAGGTTCATCCACATCTGGCGAATAGCAGACGGGACGGTCGTGGAGCACTGGGCCTGCCGCGACGACATGGGCCTGGTCGAGCAGCTGAGGAACGGTTGATGCGACTAAAGGTGGTGCAGATGTGCTTGACGTACCGACCCATAGAGGAGACCCGATGAGAGCCCTCCACCTCGGCCTGCGCGTCACCGACCTCAATCGCGCCCTCGCCTTCTACCGAGCGGTCGGCTACGAGGTCATCGGCGACGTGCCCGACACCGACATCGGCCACCTCACCATGCTCAAGCTCTCCGGCGACGACTTCGTCACCCTCGAACTCGTCCACCATCCCGACTACGCGCCGGCGGGCGGTGACTCACCCCTGAGCCACTTCGTCATCCAGGTCGACGACATGGCGGCCACTCGCACGCAACTCGCCGCCCGTGGCATCGAGATCGACGAGCCCACGTCGCCCGACGGTTCACCCGACTTCTGGACCGTCATGCTGGCCGACCCGGACGGCAACCGCATCGAGCTGGTCCAGTGGCCTCCCGGGCACGCCGACGGCATCACCGCAGCCGACTGGCCCTGACCGCGAGCCGGCCTACCGCGAACTGGCCGCGACGAGGGCGGCAGCGAGGGGCTCAAGGTCGTCGATGAGCTGGTCGAGCTCACGCGGCTCGAGGTTGTCGTAGGCAGGGGCGGCGAGCTCGTCGGTGAGCGCTTCGACGCGTTCCTTGGTCTGGCGCCCGGCGGCGGTGAGCCACCCGTCGGTGCCGATGAGGCCTCGGGCGCGCATCCCGTCCACGACCGCGGCCAGCTGCGCCTTGGGCAGGTGGGAGACCCGGCCGAACTCCTCTGCCGGCATGGCTTCGGAGAGCGCGTGCAGCACGTGCGCCTCGGTCCCACCGATGCCGGCGGTCACGAGGGCGGCGTTGTGGCCGTCGCCGCGGTGCTCGCGGAGCAGGTTGGCTCCGTGCCAGAGCCGCGCCATGGGTTCGGCGGGGAGGGCCAGTGTCCGGAGTGCAGCGTAGAGGGCCCGTCCCTCTGTCGAGGCGCTGGTCCCCGCCTTGGTGAGGAGGTCGGCGGCACGGGCGACGCCGGGAGTGTCGGCGAGGTCGCCGAGGATCCGCCGCAGGAAGGCGACGGAGCCCTGTTCACGCGCCGCGATCGCAGCCTCGGGGGTCACCAGGTCCCACACCCTCGGGATGTGGCGGGCGACCTCGCCGTCGGCGAAGTTGTAGAAGATCGCGTGGACCACCGCCGCTGGTGCGTCGCGGCCCAGCGGGGCGGCCCTTCCAGCGAAGTAGGCGTCCCACATGGTGAGGGGGCCGAGCGCTGTGACCGCGTCGGTCGGTTCGCCGGCCATGTAGGCGACGACCGCCACCGGCTCGACCAGCTCGAACAGGCGGCGGGCCATGGTCCCCGTCATCGACCGACCGTAGCGCTGTCGGCCACGGTGGTCGTCTGCGCAGCAAGAGCCCCTCGGGCGCGTGCGGAGGTGGCCGTCACGGCGGCGATGACCGTTCTTGTACCGCCCGGCCGACACCAATACCGTGCGTCTGTGAGCGCGGCGCGGGTGCCCGG
>JALZBN010000040.1 GCA_030947365.1 Actinomycetota bacterium | reverse complement strand
CCCGTAGACCACCGTCATGATGATCGGGATGGCGAAGAGAAGCACGGGGATCTTGAACCACACCGTGTTGGACGCCGCGCCAAGTGCTGCGGTCAGGGCGGCGATGCCGTAGAGAAGGGTGTTGTGGACCTCTTTGCGGTACGCCGAATGAGCCAGGTCGGCAGCGTCTGAGCCACCGTCGCCGCTCGCCTCCTTGATCCGTCGCCACGACCGCTCTAGGCGCAGCGCCGACCGTCCCCAGATGGCGCACGCGACAAGGCAACCGAACGAAACGAGGAGAAGAACCGGCTTCTCGCTCATACGGGTGAAATGGTAGGCCGCTTGACGGCCGCTCGCCGCGAAACGCGAATTCTCAGCTGGACCGGCGCCGGACGCGAAGCTTCAAGGGGGTGGGCCCGAACCCGAAGTGCTCCCGGATCCGGCGTTCGAGGAACCGGAGATACGTGGGTGGCAGCGTGCGGTTGGCAAACAGCGTGAACGTGGGGGGCTCGACCGCCCCCTGCGTGCAATAGAGCACCTTGGCCCCGGGCGCCTGGTGCGCGGCCTGGGCCGCCTGCACCACCTCATTGAGCTCACGGGTCGGCACCCGGCGCTGGTACGCGTCGATGGCGGCGTCGAGTGCGGGCAGCAGCTTGTGCACTCCCCTGCCGGTGAGGGCGCTCATCTTCAACACCGGCGCGTAGGCAAGAAAGTGGAGTCTGTCCTCGACATCGGCGATGACGTCGGCGCGCTGCTCAGAAGGTAGAAGGTCCCACTTGTTCATGACGATGATCACCGGGCTACCGGCGGCGTCGATGCGCTCGGCGAGGCGCTGGTCCTGATGAGTCACTCCCGCGGTCGCATCGATGACCAGGAGGGCAGAGTTGGCATTGTCGATTGCCTGGAGGGCCCGCACGAGCGAGTAGTACTCCGGCCCGTCGTCGACCCGGCTCTTGCGGCGCATGCCTGCGGTGTCGATGAACCGAACTGGCCCTTCGGGTGTCTCGACGACCGTGTCGATGGTGTCGCGCGTCGTGCCGGGCTGGTCGTGCACGATCGACCGCTCGTCGCCGATGAGCCGGTTGAAGAGGGTGGACTTTCCAACGTTGGGCCGACCGACGATGGCGACGCCGACTTCGTTCGACAACTGGTCTTCGCCGGACACCTCGTTGGAATCGGTGATCGGAGGAAGCGCCTTGACAAGCGCGTCGAGCAGGTCGCCGCTGTCGCGTCCGTGGAGCGCGCTGACCGGAAATGGATCTCCGAGACCGAGGCGGTCGAAGGGCCACACGTCGGCCTCCCGCTGCTCGGAGTCGACCTTGTTGGCCGCCATGATCACCGGCACATCGGCCTGCTGGAGAATCCGTGCCACCCGGGCGTCCTCGTCGGTGACGCCCACCCCGGCGTCGACAACGAACAGGACGACGTCGGCGTCGCCGATCGCCCGTTCGGCCTGGCGGCTCACCTTGGCGTCGAGATTTCCGCTCGCCGCCAGCCAGCCGCCGGTGTCGACGATGTTGAACTGACGCCCAGCCCACTCCGCTTCGAGAACCTTGCGATCGCGGGTGACGCCGGCGCGCTCCTCGACGATGGCCTCGCGCCGACCGACGATGCGGTTCACGAGTGTGGACTTACCGACGTTGGGTCGCCCGACGACGGCGACGAGTGGGAGCTTCATGTGACCGGCGCGCCGAGGGCCCCGCGCAGGGCCAGGCCGTCGGTCGGCAACACCTCTACCGGTCGAGGCAAATCGGCGGGCGACATGCCGTCGAGGAACTTGCCACCGGAGAGGCACACGTCGGGCAACAAGAAGCGGCCTCCAGCGGGCTCGGCGGCGAGGACCCTCGCAATGTCTTCGCCCACCAAGAGGCCGGTGACGGCGATGTTGCCGCCGAAGAAGCGGTTCTCCACCGGAACCACGCGAACGTCGTCGCGCCCCATGCTGGCGAGTAGCGGCCCGAGTACCCGCGCCCCGTACTCGCCGGTGAGGACGGAACAGTCCGCACGAATGTCCCCAGTGAGGGGCCTTTCCGCGGGTTGGGGGCGGGGAGCGCGATAGCCCTCGGCGGGCGCGCCGTCGACCCAGGCAAAGAAGCCCGGCTGCACTCCGACGGCGGTGTCGGTCTGTCCCAACAGTTCCTGTTCGAACGCACGGGCCATGCCGATTCCGTCCTCGTGCATCGGGAACCCCTCGTAGGTGTCGGCGCGTGGAAACGGCCGACCGGCGAGGAGGTAGTACTCGTCGGCCACAAAGGCGAGACGACGGCCGAGGAGGGGCTCGAAGATCGACTGCCACTCCTCGACGATGTCGACCACCGCCTCCGCTTCGGCGCGCCCGTGCGGCCGCATCGCCGCTTCCTTGGAGTGGCGACTCACGCCGAGCGGCACCACACACGCGGTGGCCAGTTCGGGGTACTCGTCGAGGATCCCGGCCATGGTGTCCTCGAGTACGGCGCCATCGTTGATGCCAGGGCAAACCACGACCTGGCCGTGAACCTCGATGCCATTGTCGAGGAGGGCGCGCAACCACCGGAGGCTCGTCGCGCCGCGCCGGTTGCGCAACATCCGAGCCCGCACCTCAGGGTTAGTCGAATGGATGCTGACGTTGATCGGGCTCAGGCGCTCGGTGACAACCCGCTCGAGGTCGAGCTCGGTGAACCGGGTCAGGGTGGTGTAGTTCCCGTAAAGGAACGAGAGCCGGTAGTCGTCATCTTTGACGTAGAGGCTCTTGCGCAGACCCGGCGGAAGCTGATGGATGAAGCAGAACTCGCAGTGGTTGTCGCATGTGCGCACCTGGTCGAAGAGAGCCGATTGCACTTCGAGTCCGAGGGGCTCACCTTCGGCCTTGCCGACGGCAACGTCGAGGTCGAGCCCGCCGCGCCGCACCTCCAGCGCCAGGTCGGGCTCGTCGACGAGAAGGCTCCACTCGATGACGTCGCGGGGGCGGCGGCCGTTGAGGGAGAGGATCTCGTCGCCGGGCTCGAGACCCGAGTGGTCGGCCGGCGATCCGGGCGCGACGGCAACGACCACGGGAGACGGCATGCGTCAAGGATAGGGCCGACCGGCCGTTAGCCTGACTTCATGGCCGTTGATCGAGTGCTGCTGGCCTCGCCGCGAGGATTCTGCGCCGGCGTGGAGATGGCGATCAAAGCCCTGGCGTGGATGGTGAAGGTCTTCGAGCCGCCGGTGTACTGCTACCACGAGATCGTGCACAACCGGCTCGTCGTCGACAGGTTCCGGCGTCTCGGTGTCGTATTCGTCGACGACATCGCCGATGTGCCCGAGGGCGCGCCGCTCATGCTGAGCGCCCACGGGTCGGCTCCTGAGGTTGTGGCCGCAGCGCGCGCCAGCGGTGGTTTCGTGGTCGACGCGGTCTGCCCGCTCGTGACCAAGGTGCACCACGAGGTCAAGGTGCGCGCCGGCAAGGGCTACTCGATCGTCTATGTCGGCCACGAGGGCCACGACGAGGCCGTGGGCACGATGGCCGTGGCCCCCGAGGCCATTCACCTGGTCGAGTCGGAGGACGACATCGCCAACCTTCCCGACCCCGACGGCCCGGTCGCTCTCCTGGCCCAGACCACACTCAGCCATCAGGACTGGTCGGGCGTGCTCGATGCCACGCGCCGCCGGTTCCCCGACGTCTGGATGCCGGGGCGCAGCGATCTGTGCTTTGCGACGACAAACCGCCAGTCGGCGCTCACGGAGATCGCGGAGAGGTCAGATGCCATCGTCGTCATCGGATCCGCCAACTCCTCGAACACCGTCGCCCTCGAGAAGGTGGCCCGATCGGCAGGACGCGCCGCGGTCTACCGGGTCAACCGGGCCGACGAGCTTCCCGACGAATTGTCGGGCATCGTCGGAGTCACGGCTGGCGCGTCGGCTCCTGAAGAGCTCGTGCGCGAGGTGGTCGAGCGGCTTGCTCCGGCCAACGGAATAGAGCTCGTGTCCGTCACCGACGAAGACGAGTACTTCCCACCACCCCGCGAACTACGAGAGCTGTTCTCGGTGCTGGGCGCCCTGGCCGGTCTGGCCCTCGGCGCGCCCCCGAACGACAAGGGTGCATTCGTCGACGACCGCCAGGAAGCGGCCAGCGACGCGCTCGACGCGCTCAATTCCTGACCCGCGCCTCGGCCTGGTCGAACAGCGTCTGCACTTCCTTCTGCAACTCTGCGGATAGCTCGCGCAAGGCAGAGCGGCTCGGGTTGCGGCGGCCCTCTTGAAGCGGCGGAGCCTCGATTGGCACGCCGATGATCACGTGCACTTTCACCGGCCGGGGAAGGCGCTTGCCCTTCTGAAGCGCTCGCTCAGAGCCTCCGATACCAATGGGCACGATGGGCACGCCGGTGCGCGCCGCCACATACGCCGTACCCTCGAACAGGTCTTCGACGACCGGTCCGCTCCGGCGGGTGCCCTCGGGAAACAGCACGAGCGGTTCCCCGGCGTCGATGACCTCGATGCAGCGTCGAAGCGCCTCGCGATCGGCTGCGCCGCGCCGCACAGGAAACGCGCCGAGAGCCGAGAAGAGCTGTCCTGGCCACTTGTACTTCCATAGCGAATCCTTGCCCATGTAGCGCAGACGCCGGCGCGTCATGCCAGCCACAAGTCCGAAGTCGATAAACGAGCGGTGGACCGGCGCGACGACGTAGGCGCCCTCGACGGGAAGGTTCTCGAGGCCTTCGTAGGTGACCCGCCAATACAGGCGGCAAACGACGAGGATGGCAGCGCGGCACGCCCGGTAAAGGATCACAGCAAACCAACGATCTCGTCGACGATCTCGTCGACGGTGCGACTGGTCGTGTCGATCACCACCGCGTCGGGGGCGATCGTGAGCGGCGACGCGGCCCGAGTTGAATCGAGGTAGTCGCGCCGGGCCACGTCGGCCGCGGTCTCGTCGCGCTCGCGCCGGCGCGCCCGCTCCTGCTCGCTGGCAGTGAGGTACACCTTCACGTCGGCGTTGGGAAACACGACCGTGCCGATGTCGCGGCCGTCGACGACGCCCCCTCTTCGCGATGCGAGCCAGGCTCGTTGTCGCTCGACCAGCACCATTCGCACCGAGGGCATGGCCGCGACCACACTGACGATCTGGCCCACGGCCGATCCGCGCAATTCGGGGTCGTCGGGATCGATGGCGGTGGTGGCGGCCACTTCGGCAATCGCCTCGGTCGGCACCTGGTTGACGTCGAGCCCGCGCTGGACGACACCCAGCGCCACGGCCCGGTACATCGCGCCGGTATCGAGGTAATCAAGATCGAGCCGCGCCGCCACGGCGCGAGCGACTGTCGACTTCCCGGACCCGACGGGACCGTCGATCGCTATGACAGGCATGCCCGCAGATCGTCTTCGAAGCAGGGATAGCTGGTGGAGACCGCTTCCCATCCGTGGATCGTGGTCTTGCCCTCGGCCGCGAGCGCGGCGATGGCGAGCGACATCGCCACACGGTGGTCGCCATGCGAATCGACGGTGGCGCCGAACAGCGGCGCCCTTCTGACCTCCAGAAGCCCCGGCCCGGGCTCGCGAACGATGGCGCCGAGTGCCGACAGCTCTGTGGTCATGGTGTCGATCCTGTCGCTCTCCTTCACCCGCAACTCCCCCACCTCGTTGAACAGCGTTGTGCCGTCGGCCACTGCCCCCGCGACCGCGAGCACCGGGATCTCGTCGATGAGGCTCGCGATCTCGTCGCCCGCAACCTCGGTGCCGTGCAGCGCGCCGGGCACGTGACGAGCGACGATGTCGGCCCGGTGATCGCCCGTCGGTTCCAGCTCGATCGACGCTCCCATCCGCAGGAGCACGTCGACGAAGCCGGTACGAGCCTGGCCGACATACACGTCCTCGATGACGAGCTCGCTGCCGGGAACGATGCAGGCGGCAACCGCCCAAAACGCGGCCTGTGAGGGGTCGCCCGGAATTTCGAGCTCGAAGGGCTCCAACCGCGATCGGCGGACCCGGATGGAGCGGCCGTCGTCGTCAACGGAGATGTCGGCGCCGCAGGCAGTGAGAAGTTCCTCGGTGTGCGCCCGGGTCGGCACCGGCTCGCGGACGATCGTCTCCCCGTCCGCGCCGATGCCGGCGAGCAACACCGCCGATTTTGCCTGGGCACTCGCGACGGGGGGTGTGTAGTCGATGCCATGTAGCTGCCCGCCGTACACGACGAGGGGAGGAAAACGGCCGTCTTCGCGTCCATCGACTCGCGCCCCCATGAGCCGTAGCGGCTTCGCGACCCGGTCCATCGGACGGGTCGCGATGGACGCGTCGCCGCGCAGCTCTGTCTTCCAGTCGAAGGCCGCGACAAGCCCGGCCAGCAACCGGATCGTCGTGCCGGAGTTGCCCACGTCGATAACCGCTTGAGGCTGGTGCAAGGAGTGGACCCCGCCGACGACGTTGTCGCCCTCCATGACCGCACCAAGCGCCTCGATCGCGCTTCGGGTGCGCACCACGTCGTAGCCGTTAGATAGGCCCCGGATCACTGAGCGGCCTTCAGCCCGCGCCGCAAGTAACAGGGCGCGGTGCGATATCGACTTGTCGCCCGGCACTCGAAGGCGTCCGCGAAGCGGAAGGCCGCCGGTGATTTCGAGTTGGCTCATGGTTCGAGGGGGCGGATGGTCGGACGGTACCGGCGCGCCGTCAATGCCTCACGCACCCTGTCGGAGGCTGTCACTTGCACGAGGAACACCAACACTCCCCGTGCTCCCTCTGGCGAGTGGGCGATCTCCAGATCGACGATGTTGACGTCAATCTCACCGAGCATCGTCGTGACTTCGGCAAGCACGCCCGGGCGGTCGGGCACGGGCACTCGCACCTCTACAAGCTCTCCCGTCTGGGTGACTTGATCGGGAAGATTTGCTCGCCCGGCGCGTGCGTTCTCGAGCGCCGTGAGCAGGCCCGGGCGATCGCCCTTGTCGACCATGTCTCGCGTGGTGCCGATCGCGGCCAGCAGTCGATCGAGGGAGGCGACGATGGCCTCACGGTTCTCAGCGCAGATGTCGAGCCAGATGCCCGGGTGCCCGGCAGCAACGCGCGTCATGTCCCGAAATCCCCCGGCCGCCAACCGAAGGACGGCGGCGTGCTCCTCGGCGCCCTCCGACGCGAGCGCCATCAGGTTGGCCGCGACCAGGTGCGGCACGTGCGAGACCAGGGCGACGAGCGCGTCGTGACGCTCGGGCGGGAGCGCGACCACCTCGGCGCCCAGCGAACGTACGACCGATCGCACTGTTGTGTACGCGTCGGGGTCGGTTTCGAGCGTCGGGGTGAGCACCCAGGTGGCGCCGTCGAACAGGTCGGCCTGGGCGCCTTCGACTCCTTCCTGCTCGGACCCGGCCATCGGATGGCCACCAACGAAGCGCGGGTCGTCGATATCGGCGATGACCGGAGCTTTGACGCTGCCCACGTCGGTCACCACGCCCGTGCCGTCGCTCAGAACGCGCCGGGCGGCGGCGGCAATAGTGCCGACGGTTGTGGCGATGAACGTAATGGCGGCCTGCGTGTCGGTTCCCGTCTCGTCGAGCGCCCCGAGCTCGAGGGCCTTCGCAAGGCGCGCCGGGTCGAGGTCGGCGCCGGTGACGTGCCACCCTCGCTCCCGTAGTGCGAGCCCGATCGAACCCCCGATCAGACCGACCCCAACAACGTTGGCCCGGCCGGGGACGTCAGCCGGGGAGATCATCGCGGAGCCCCTGGGCTCCCTCAAGGTAAACGTGGCGAAGGTCGGCGCGGCGCTTCTCGGTGCTGATGTGCATCAGCAGCCGAATACACCGAGGCGTGCCGCCGTCGATCGACAGCTCACGCGCGCAGAGAAGGGGAACGTCGCCGAGGCCGGCAGCCCGCGCCGCTGACGCCGGGAACATCGACGTGAGATCCTCGGTCGCGGTGAAGACGATGCTGATGATGTCGTCCTTGTCGAGCGCGTTGCGATCCAGCACTTCACGGATCAGCGCTTGGACGCGCTCGTTCACCTGCTCCTTGGAGTCGGACGCGACCGTGGTCGCGCCGCGCAACGCTCGCACCGCGGGGGACACAGAGGGAATCTACTCGGCGCCCCCCAGACTCGGAGCTGTCGGCGGCTAGGCGCTCGGGGAAGACGTTCCGGGGGTCGCAGGAGCCACTGTCGACGGTGCCACTGTCGACGGCGCCTGCGGCGCGGTGCCCCTGGCATCCTCTTGTGCCTCACGCTCCGGGCTCTCGGAGGCCTCATGGGTCGCGTCCTCGTTGGACCCGTGCGGACCTCCGCCCTGGAATCCGTGACCGGAATCCTCAGCTGCTTCCCGCTCGGGGCTCTCCGACGCCTCGTGGGTAGCGTCCTCGTTCGACTTGAACGAGTTGGCACTGGGCGCCGTCGAGGAGTTGGGCGCCGCGGTCGATGGGCTGGTTGTCGGTGGGCTGGTTGTCGATGGATCGCTCTGCGCATTGGCCAGGGCGGGCCCGAACAGGGCGGCACCGACGGCTCCCCCGGCGACAAGGGATCCGGCAATGGCAGCGGCAGCGACACTTCTTCGTAGTGGCTTCACGGGCAGTGCTCCTTCCGGCCCGGCGGTCGGACCGAGACCAGACTGAGGCAGCCAGCTGTGAGCCAGCCCAGAATCGCCTGCGTCCGCTCGTAGGATCTGGCCCCGTGACGGCCGACGGTTTACGTTCTCGGGGTCACCGCTTCTTGCAGCCTCCGCACCTC
>JALZBN010000220.1 GCA_030947365.1 Actinomycetota bacterium | reverse complement strand
GGCCAGGAGGCTGTCCCCAGCCCCATCGGCGACGAGGTCGTACGGGCCAAACACGCCGTCGCCGAGGCTAACTCCGGACTGCGAGTCGCCCTTGTCTGTTCGGGTGACTCGGGGATCTACGGGATGGCGTCGATCGCCCTCGAGATCGCCGCCACCGAGGCACCCGGCCTCGACGTCGACGTTGTGCCCGGAGTGACGGCGGCGCTCGCGGCCTCCGCCCGGTTGGGCGCGCCGCTCGGCCACGACCACGCCGTCATCAGCCTGTCCGATCTCCTCACGCCCTGGACGGCCATCGAGCAGCGCCTCGGAGCCGCGGCGAAGGCCGACCTTGTCATCGCTATGTACAACCCCCGGTCACAGGGCCGGCGCTGGCAGTTCGACGCCGCCCTGGCAATCTTGCTCGAACACCGCGTGCCGTCGACGCCGGTTGGCATCGTCACCGCCGCCACACGCGGCGATGAGAGTGTTCTACTCACTACCCTCGGCACGCTCGACGCCGAGGCCGTCGGCATGACGACCTGCGTCGTTGTCGGCTCATCCGCGACCCGAGTCGTCGGCGGAAGAATGGTCACTCCCCGGGGCTACGACCAGTGAGCATCGCGGTCGCCATCAGCGAGCAGTGCACGGCCTGCGGCGCGTGTCTCGTGACCTGCCCGGAGCGGGCGCTGGTCGCGGCGCCCCGCCGGCCGTTGGTACTCGTCGACCGTTGCACCGCCTGCCTGGCATGCGTCGAGGTGTGCCCACGCGACGCCATCTCGCTGCTGGTGGCCACCCGATGACCACCACCGGCGCGGCCATCGAGGCCGAGAGCTTCCGGATACTCGCCGACCGCGTCGACCTTTCCCATTTCGACCGCGTCGCCCGTCTGGTCGTGGCCCGCGTAATCCATGCCAGCGCCGATCTCGACTACGCCTCGACAATGGTCGTCGACGACGCCGCAGTCCGGGCGGGAATCGACGCGCTCGCCGCCGGCGCGCCGGTTGTCACCGACGTGGAGATGACTCGTCACGGCATCAGTGGAGTCGCGTCGACTTGCTATCTTGCCCAAGCCGTCGCAGCCGACGGTGTGACCCGGAGCGCGGCCGGTATCCGCGCCGCGGCCGAACGCCATCCCAATGGGGCAATCGTCATCGTCGGCTGCGCGCCGACGGCGCTCGCCGAAGTCGTGCGCTTGCACCGCGCCGGCGCGTTCGATCCCGCGCTCGTCATCGGCCTGCCGGTTGGATTCGTGGGCGCGGCGGAGGCCAAGCAGTCCCTCCGGTCCACCCGGCTCGCCGCCATCAGCAACGTCGGCGAGAAGGGCGGCAGTGCGGTCGCAGCAGCAGCACTCAATGCAATCGTGAGGTGTGCGGCTGATGCCTGACCGCCCCTCACTGCTCATCGTCGGCCACGGCAGTCGCTCGGCTGCGGGCGTTGCCGAGTACTGGGACTTCGCCGATGTCGTGAAGCAGGTCGATCCCAGCCTCGACGTGGGCTGTGGGTTCATCGAGCTGGCCGAACCCGGCCTCGACAGTGCCGTCGACGCCTTGGTGGCGAGGGGCGCCACATCGGTCGTCGCAACTCCGTTGGTCCTCCTGGGCGCTGGTCACATGAAGAACGACGGCCCCGACGCCCTTCATCGGGCCCGCCACCGTCACCCCGGTGTGACCTTTGCCTATGCCCGCCACCTCGGCATCCATCCTCGGGTTCTGGAGGTTGCCGAGGTGCGGATCAGAGGGGTGCTGGGCGAGTCTGATCTCACCGATAGCGCTGATCTCACCGATAGCGCTGTCGTCTTGGTGAGCCGCGGATCGTCTGACCCCGATGCGAACGCCGACCTCTACAAGGTCGCCCGGCTCCTCGGGGACAAACGAGGACTCGGCGTGGTCGAGCCCGCGTTCATCTCGCTCGCGCTCCCAGACGTGCCGAGCGCGCTCGAGCGCTGTCGCCGCCTCGGAGCAAGACGCATCGCCGTGGTCCCGTACTTCCTCTTCACGGGGGTGCTCGTCGATCGAATCGGCGCGCAAACCCTGACCTGGGCAGCCGAACACCCCGACGTCGATGTGCGAGTCGGCCCCCATCTCGGACCTGACCCCGCGATTGCGAGAGTGCTGCTCGAACGCTATGGCGAGTCGCTCACCGGCGATGTTCGGATGAACTGCGATCTGTGCGTCTACCGGGTCTCGCTTCCGGGTTACGAGCAACCGCACCACCACCATCACGAGCACACTGGAGGGGGGTGACAAGTATGGAAACCATTGACTCCGGACAGTCCGCCGAGGCCATCCGCGTGCCCGTCTGGGCCTGGTTGGTCGTCGCGCTGGCAATGTTGGCGATCTACACGCTCACGCTCGAAAACGGCGCCACCTTGAAGGCGGCGGCAACAACCGTCCACGAGCTGTTTCACGACGGCCGCCATTTCCTTGGCGTGCCCTGCCACTGAGCAGGAGCGAGCACCCAGCACTCAAAAGGCCGGCGATTGAAAGGGCCAGAACCGTGAAACGACATCTGAAGAACGGCCTGCTCGCCGGCCTCGCCGGAGGCGTCGCCCTCGCCATCGTCTTGCTGACGATCGGCGAGGGGCCCATCGGCCAGGCCGTCGGCCTCGAAAAGCAAGCCGCCAACGGACAGCACAAGGAGATGTTCAGCCGGGGAACACAACAGATCGGCGGCGCCATCGGCGGCCTCATCTATGGCATCGCCCTCGGCGCGATCTTTGCCGTCGCGTACGCGGCCCTCCGTCGGCGCCTGTCGACACGTCAGGACTGGCGGGCATCGCTCCAGCTCGCCGCGATCGGCTTTGTGACTGTCTTTTTCATCCCCTTCCTCAAGTATCCGCCCAACCCCCCAGCCGTCGGCAGCCCCGACACCATCGGTCGCCGAACCGCGCTCTACCTAGTGATGCTGGCCTGGTCGATCGTGGCCACCTGGGCTGCGTGGCTCGCGGCGCGTGCGCTCGAACGGCGCGGCGCGGCTGACCACCTCCGACCCTTGGCGATGGCCGCTATCTATGTAGCGCTGATCGCTTTCGGCTTTGTTCTCCTCCCGGGCACGCCCGATCCGGTCAATGCCCCGGCGACTCTTGTCTGGAACTTCAGGCTGGCGAGCCTGGCCGGCTCGGCGGCGTACTGGAGTGTTACCGGCGTCGTGTTCGGTTGGTTGCGCGTCACTCGCGCTCCAGACCTCGCCGACGAGGCATTGGCTCCGGCTGAGGTGCGCTGATCCGCGCCATCGTCTTCGATTTTTACGGCACCCTCGCGCGGGCCGTCACC
>JALZBN010000219.1 GCA_030947365.1 Actinomycetota bacterium | reverse complement strand
TCCGAACACAACGATGTCGAGCAGCGAGTTGGTCCCCAGGCGGTTGGCCCCGTGCACCGACACGCATGCGCATTCACCGGCGGCGTACAGGCCGGGCACGACCGTGCCCTCGGCATCGACGACGACTTCGGCCGAGACGTTGGTGGGGATGCCCCCCATGGCGTAGTGCGCGGTTGGCTGGATGGGGATGAGCTCGGTCTTGGGTTCGATGCCCATATAGGTGCGCACGAACTCGGTGACGTCGGGAAGCTTGGCATCGATGTGTTCCGGCGCGAGGTGGGTCAGGTCGAGGAACAGGTAGTCCTCGGCGGGCCCACAGCCCCGCCCCTCGCGGATCTCGGTGAGCATGGCCCGGCTCACCATGTCACGAGGAGCGAGGTCTTTCACTGTCGGCGCGTAGCGCTCCATGAAGCGCTCGCCGTCGCGGTTGCGCAGGATGCCGCCCTCGCCGCGCGCCGCCTCCGACAGGAGGATGCCGAGCTTGTGGATGCCGGTGGGATGGAACTGGAAGAACTCCATGTCCTCGAGCGGGATGCCGCGCCGCAGCAACAGCGCGGGGCCATCACCGGTGAGCGTGTGGGCGTTCGAGGAGACCTTGAACATCTTGCCGAAGCCGCCGGTGGCGAAAAGGGCGGCCTTGCACTCGAAGACGTGGAGGTCGCCGGTGGCGAGCTCGTATGCCACCACGCCGGCGACGGCACCGTCGGTGAACGAGACATCGAGCACGATGTACTCGTCGAAGAACTCGACGCCGCGCGCCACGCACTGCTGATAGAGCGTCTGGAGGATCATGTGACCGGTGCGGTCGGCCGCGTAACAGGCGCGCCGCACGGGCGCCTCGCCGTGGTTGCGGGTGTGGCCACCGAACCGGCGCTGATCGATGCGCCCCTCGGGCGTGCGGTTGAACGGAAGGCCGAGGTGTTCGAGCTCGATCACCGCGTGCACCGCCTCTCGGCACATGATCTCCGCCGCCGGCTGGTCGACCAGGTAGTCGCCTCCCTTGACGGTGTCGAACGCATGCCACTCCCACGAGTCCTCCTCGACGTTGGCCAGCGCCGCGCACATCCCGCCCTGGGCCGCGCCCGTGTGCGACCGGGTCGGGTAGAGCTTGGATACGACCGCGGTGCGGCACTTGCCGGCCGTCTCGATGGCGGCGCGCAGGCCGGCGCCTCCCGCGCCGACGATGACGGCGTCGTAGGTGTGGCGGTGGACTTGCATCAGCCGGTTGTGATCGGGCCTTGCAGGACGCTGTCGACCCTCACGCCCGTGCCGGTTGGAATGAGTGTGGCAGTGAACGGGCCGAGGTTGAACGTCACCGAACCGGCGGCGCGCTTCGCGCCGGGCGTCTGCACCTGGAGCTGGCCGGTGATCTTGAGAGTGCCCGGCCCCTCGAGTTGAACGCGCTGGGGCGAGACGTGCACGACCACGCCACCTCTCGTCGTGATCACCGTGCGGTCGTCGGCGTCGAATGCGACGGAGTCTCTCGGCGCGGCGATGCCCAAGTTTCCGACCGCAACCGGCGCCTCCGCCCGATAACTGCCCGGCACGAAGTTGCGCGCCGCGCCGTCAAGGAGCCACGTCGCGCCGGCCCCATCGATATCGACGTGCACAGCGCCGAGATCGAGGCCGCCCGCGCCGGAGATCGGCAGGGGCGTGCCCGTGGCCCACGAGATCGTCGACCGCTTGCCGTCGACCAAGGCGTTCTCGATGGTGGCGTTGCCCGAACCACGCTCGAGGGCAGAGATCGTGAACGGCGTCGGCAGCGGACCGCTGATCTGGGCATCGTCGGCCGTGAACCTCCGCACGACACCAGTGACGAACGCCTGCCCGGGTCCTGGCACCACGCTCGTGGCCGCGCTCGTCGGCGTCGTGCCTCCCGCGCCCTTGGCGCCGCCGCCGCTGCAGGAGGTGAGGACGAGCCCCGCGGGCAGGATGGTGGCCAAGCTGGCAAGGGCGAGGAAACGGCGCACGCGGGCAAGAGTACGTTGGCCTTCGTGACCTCTCGTGCCACCACTCTCGGCGCTCTGAAGCAGTCTGGTTGGCAGTCGGTGCCGGTAAAGGACGAGGTGCGCCGCAACGCGGCGGCGCGTGTAGCGGCGCGCCTTCCGCTCGTCGACGGCGTGTTGGGCTTCGACGACACCGTGTTGCCCCAGCTGGAGAATGCCCTGCTGGCCGGTCACGACATCATCCTCCTCGGTGAGCGGGGCCAGGCGAAGACACGCATCATCCGCGGCCTGACCACCCTGCTCGACGAGTGGATGCCAGTCGTCGCCGGATCGGAGATCAACGACGACCCGTACCGGCCGGTGTCGTCCTACGCCCGTGCCCTCGTGGCCGACAAGGGCGACGAGACCCCGATCGGGTGGATTCACCGCGACAGCCGCTTCGGCGAGAAGCTGGCCACGCCCGACACCTCGATCGCCGACCTCATCGGTGAGGTCGACCCGATCAAGGTGGCCGAAGGCCGCTACCTGTCCGATGAGCTCACTCTGCACTACGGGTTGGTGCCGCGCAGCAACCGCGGCATCTTCGCGGTGAACGAGTTGCCCGACTTGGCCGAGCGCATCCAGGTCGGCCTCTTGAATGTGCTCGAGGAACGCGACATCCAGATCCGGGGCCACAAGGTCCGCCTCCCGCTCGACATCTTGCTGGTGGCGTCGGCCAACCCCGAGGACTACACAAATCGGGGCCGCATCATCACGCCGTTGAAGGACAGGTTTGGCGCGCAGGTGCGCACCCACTACCCGCTCGATGTCGCGACCGAGTTGGTGATCGTCCGCCAAGAGGCTCGGCTTCAGCCCACGGCCACGGGTAACGGCGATCTGAGGGTGCAAGTGCCCGACCACATGGCCGAGATCGTGGCGACGATCACCCACGAGGCCCGCCGCAGCCCGCAGGTGAACCAGCGCTCCGGTGTCTCGGTGCGCCTGTCGATTGCCAACTACGAGACGATGGTCGCCAACGCCACCCGGCGCGCCCTGCGGCTGGGTGAGCGCGATGCCGTTCCGAGGATCAGCGACCTCGACTCGCTCGCGTCATCCACCGCCGGCAAGGTCGAGATCGAGGCCTTCGAGGAGGGGCGCGCCGACTCTGTGGTCGACCGCCTGGTGAAAGCGGCGGTCCTTTCGGTGTTCCGTGACCGGTGCCCAATCGAGCGGCTCGGCACCGTTGTCGGCGACTTCGAGGAGGGGGTCGTGGCCCAGGTGGGCGACGGCGTGCCGTCGGCCGTCTATGTCGACCTGCTCGCACGAGTGCCGTCCCTGGGCCAAGCC
>JALZBN010000218.1 GCA_030947365.1 Actinomycetota bacterium | reverse complement strand
GGTCACGACCACGGCGCGCCGGCCCTGCATCGCGCCCTCCAGCGCCACAACGGCCGCTGTGGTCGTCTTGCCGACGCCGCCTGGTCCGCAGCAGACCACCACCGACCGGGCGGCGACGAGCTCGTTGATCGTCATCCGGCCGTCGCCAGCGCGCCGACCTCGGCCACGAGCGCGTCTGCGAGCGTGTCGATCTCCTCCGCGCCCAGATCGGCGGCGAACAGTGCCGGGAGCCGTAGCTGCGGGAGTGGAAGTGAGTCGGCCAAGCGAAGAACCTGTTCCTGCTGAAGGGCGCGCCGGCGCGACCGGAACTCAGCGGCACGCCGAAGGGCGTCGGCATCGCCGGCTCCAAGCTCGACCCCCGCAGTACGCGCCGCCTCCACGGGGTCGACCTCGAGCCCTCCCAGCGCCGGATACAGACCGTTGACGACCACAGGACCGAGGTCGGCCCCTACCCGCTCCTCCAGGGCGAAGGCGGTTTCAACCAGCTCGTTCACCGGGGTCTCCTCGGGGAGGGTGACGAGCATCACCTGGCAGCGCGACGCATCGGTGAGCAGTTCGAGCACGTCGGCGGCCTGGGTCTGGATGGGCCCCACGCTCACCGCGTCGAGCAGGCCACGGGCGCTCATGAGGAAGGTCACCGCGTGCCCGGCGGCAGGGGTGTCGAGGATGATCAGGTCGGCAGCCCCCATCGACTCGAGCTGCTTCACCTTGCCCAGCACCAGGATGTCTTTGATGCCCGGCGCGCCGGTGGACACCACGTCGAGCGCGCCGCTGCGAACGAGCCGGCGCGAAGTGCGGCCCATCCCGTGGTCCTCCAGGTATTCGACCAGGGCCCGGTCGGGCGTGAGCGTGCGGGCCCGGATCTCGCCGGTGCCGGTGCCGCCGTCAGTGCCTCCGCCCTCTGATGCGGGAACCAGCACCTGCTCGTCGTAGCTGAGAGGGGCGGAAATCCCGAACGCGGAAGCGAGGCTGCTCTTGCCCTCGACCTCGATGATGAGGCTGGACAGCCCAAGCCGCGACGCCATGCGCGCCATAGTCGCTGAGACTGTCGTCTTGCCCACGCCGCCCTTCCCGGTCACGATGACGAGCCGGGTCTGGCAACAGAACCCACGAGGATCCAACTGTTCCCTTGCCTCGGAACGGAGAAATCAATTCGCAGACTACTAAGGGCCGCCGAGGCCATCGTCCTCCTGACCACTCTCCTCGTCCTCACGGGAAGGGCTTCTGCGGGCGCGGTTATGCAGACGCCGGCTCCCTTGGGGCGGGTCATCGACGTCATCGAGGTCAGTGGCCGCATCGACCCCATCGAAGTCGACTTCATCACCAAGTCGGTGCGCGAGGCCGAGGTTGGCAACGACGAAGTGCTGGTGGTCCAGATCGACAGTCCCGGCGCGCTCGTCGACACGCACCAGCTCGACCGGCTGGCGGCTCGCATCCGCACCGCCCGCATCCCCGTGGCCGTGTGGGTGGGACCGAGCGGCGCCCGCGCCTATGGCGGCGCGACGCGGCTTCTCGAAGCCGCCGACGTATCCGGGATGGCCCCCGGCACCCACGTCGGGAAGTCGTCGGGAATCCCCGGATCCCTGGGGGCCGACGCGGCCAAGGCCCGGGGCGCGGTCGGCGTGATCGCGCCCACGCTCGGCGAGTTCATCGTCGGCCTCGACGCCCAGCAGGCCGACGGCAAGGTCCTGCATACCGCCCGGGTCGTGACCGAAGGAGGTCAGCCCCGGCGCCAGGCCGCGGGCGATGTCAGGTTCGCCAAGCTTGGACTTCTCGAGCGGGTCCTGCACGCCACCGCCGGACCCCAGTTCGCCTACATCCTGCTCGTGGCCGGCCTCTTGCTCATCGTTTTCGAGTTCTTCACTGCCGCCGTGGGTTTGGCTGGCGCGGCCGGCGCGGCATCGCTCGTGCTCGCCGCCTACGGCCTGGCCGTGCTCCCCACCAGTCGTCTGGGCTTGTTCTTGATCTGTCTTGGGATCCTGGGATTCGCGATCAACGCCCAAGCCGGCAAGGCGAGGGTCTGGACCATCATCGGCACGATCGCGCTGGTAGCCGGGTCGTGGAGGCTGTTCCCGGGCGGGCTGGCGCTTTCGTGGATTCCCATCATCATCGTCGTCGCGGGCGTCGTCGTCTTTATGGTGCTCGGCATGTCGTCGATGGTCCGGGCGCGCTTCTCCACGCCCGCCATCGAGCGCGAGCCCCTCGTGGGCCGCACCGGCGAGGCCGCCACCAGCGTCGGCACCAAGGGCACGGTGCGCCTCGGCGGCGGGTTGTGGCCGGCACGCCGCCACGGGGCGGACGCCATCCCTGCGGGCCAGCCGGTGCGGGTGGCCGCGGTCGACGGGCTGTTGCTCGAGGTAGAGCCCGAGGCGCGCCGTCCCAGCTGACCCGCCGTCCCAGCTGACCCGCCGTCCCAGCTGACCGTCGGGCGCCCTTCCACCCTCGCCGACCTGCACCTATGTGCGAAATGGCCCCTTGTAGGGCCGCCTCGGCGCGGGTAGCTTCGACCGAAGCCATTGAGGGGGCTGTATGAGCATGCTGAGCGGTCAGCGGGTGGGAACCGGCGCGGAGAAGCTCTGGCAGGAGAAGGCGGCCTGCAAGGGCCCACAGTCCGCTGTCTTCTTCCCTCCCTCGCATCTGGAGAGAAAAGACGAGCGCGAGGCACGGGAACGACGGGCGAAAGATATCTGCTCAGGTTGTCCGGTGCAGCGGGCGTGCCTCGATTACGCCGTCGAGATCCGTGAACCCCACGGCATCTGGGGTGGCCTCAACGAGGTCGAGCGCAAGCTACTGATCGCGCAGCGCGCCGGGTAGACGGCGCCGGATAGACGGCGCCGGCGAGATCAGGGCGGCGGCATCTTCGGGCCCGCCACCCGCAGGTCGCCGCGCCGGCGGGTCACCCCCGCGCCGTCGAGGATCGCCAGCAGGGGAATGGCGTGCTTGCGCGTCGTGCCAAACGCGTCGCGAAGTTGGGCGACGGTGACACCGTCGGGGTAGGTGGCCAGTAGCCCCGCGGCGCGCCGGCCGGCGTCGTCGACCGCCTGGGCCGCGAAATAGAACCCGTCGCGCTCGACGATCGAGCCCCGCCGCACCAGCTCGTGCAGCTCGGCGCGATCCACGCCGTCGGGATCGGGTGGCGCGAACGGTGACGCCTCAAGGGCCTTCACGTAGGGGTGGTCGGCCAGCGGGTCGACTCTGGCGGCGGGCCGCAGCCGGCCACCGTCGACCACGAGATCTTCGAGGAGCGGAACAAGGGCCCGCTCGCGTTCGGTGAGTGTCGCC
>JALZBN010000217.1 GCA_030947365.1 Actinomycetota bacterium | reverse complement strand
TGCCCGATGAACACTTTGTTCTCCAGGAACACTCTTTCTCCAGGAACACTCTGTTCTCCAGGAACACTCGCTGGTGCGCCATCCCTCGACCGGCATTTGGGAAGACCCCCCCTCTTCGCCCAGTGCGCGGGTTTCGACCGGGAACCCTTCTCGGCCGCGCCCAACCGGTCGGGGGATGGCGGACCAGCGAAGGAGCGCCATGAGTGAGCACGAGCCGGTGATGGTCGCCGAGGTCGTCGAGCTGTTCCGACCGGTGCCACCCGGGTCGGTCGTCGACGCCACCCTCGGCAACGGCGGGCACTCCCGCGCCGTGCTCCAGGTCGTTCCGCAGGTCGATGTCATCGGGCTCGACAGAGACCCCGATGCCATTCGGCGCGCCGAGCCCACCCTTGCGCCCTTCGGCGGCCGGGTCCGCCTCCGGCGGGCGTCGTTCGAGGAGATGGCCCCGGTGGTTCGCGCCATCGGCGAGCTGCAGATCAGCGGCGAGCTGCAGATCAGCGGCGAGCTGCAGATCAGCGGCGCGCTGTTCGACCTCGGAGTGAGCTCGCCCCAGCTCGACGAGCCCGAGCGAGGTTTTTCCTATTCCCATGAAGGACCGCTCGACATGCGGATGGATCCCGACCAGGAGACGACAGCCGCCGATATCGTCAACGGCTATTCCGAGGACCGGTTGGCTCGGGTCCTTCGAGACAACGGAGACGAGCGCTTCGCCGGGCGGATCGCACGCGCCATCGTGGCGGCGCGTCCTCTGAGCGGCACCAAGGAGCTCGCCGACGTGGTCCGTTCGGCAATCCCTGCCGGCGCCCGTCGCCACGGCCGACACCCGGCGCGGAGGTCGTTCCAGGCCATCCGTATCGAGGTGAACCGCGAGCTCGAAATGCTCGCCGGCGCGCTCGACGACGCCGTCGACCTTCTCGCGCCGGGCGGGCGCTGCGTCGTGCTGACCTATCACTCGGGCGAGGACAGGATCGTGAAGGACAGATTCCGTTACGCGGCAACGGGAGGCTGCGTCTGCCCGCCGCGCCTGCCGTGCCAGTGCGGCGCGAGGCCCACGGTACGGCTGTTGAAGCGAGGCAAGCGACCCACAACTGAGGAGACGGCGCGCAACCGCCGGGCTGAGAGCGCCCGCCTGCGGGCAGTCGAGAAGCTTCTCCCAGAGGGTCCTGAAGGGCCGGGAGCCGCAGCATGACCATGCTGCGCGAGCTACGAGAAGACCGTGAGGTTCGCCAGGGGCGCGCCGCGGCAGCCGAACTCCGATTGGTCACGCCCGACGCCGGGGCCCGTAGCCGCAGGATCACGCGCGTGCTCACCTTGCTGGTCGCCGGCGCCGCGTGCGCGGTGTTGTTCGGCACCGTTTGCACCCACGTCTTGCTGACCCAAGGCCAAGCCGAGCTCGATTCGCTGAACACTCGTGCCGCGAGCGCAGACGACGCCCACCAGAAGCTTCAGGTGCAGGTCGCCGAGCTCGAGTCTCCCGCCCGGATCGTCCCTGCCGCCCGTGAGCGGCTGGGCATGATCCCGCCGCCGACGGTCGTCTACCTCACGCCCGGCGCGCCCCGAGTTCCCGCCCCGACGACGACGCCGGCCCCCACTACCACGACCCCCGTGACCACGACCCCCGTGACCACGAACCCCGCGACAAAGACCAAACCGGCAGGTTCAGCAGGTTCGGCGTCCAAACCGGCGCACCCATGACCGACACGCGGGGGCGGGCGCACACACGGCCGCGCCTGCACGCCCATCCCGACCCTCGCCGCCGATTGATCGTGTTGCTCGTCGTGCTCTCACTCTCCTTCGGCGGCGTCGTCGCCCGGCTCACCGTGCTTCAGGCGCTTGATTCGCAGCGCTACGCCGACTTCGGCAAGTCGCAGCGCCTGCACTCTGTCGTCCTGCCGGCGGCGCGCGGCGCCATCGTCGATCGCAACGGTGCCGGTCTCGCGCTTTCAACCCGTAGGAGCACGGTATGGGCCAACCCTCAGGTTGTCCGCGACCCGGTCGCGGCCGCCCACGCCCTTGCCCCCATTCTCGACCTGCCGGAGACCACGCTCCGGGACCGGCTCACGACGAGCGCCGCTTTCGTCTACCTGGATCGCAAGGTGGAAGATCCCGTCGCCGAGAAGGTGTCGTCACTTCACCTCCCGGGCATCTCTCTGCTCGAAGAACCCAAGCGGGTGGAGCCGGCCGCGCCGCTCGCGGCACCGGTACTCGGCCAAGTCGGACTCGACGAAGAGGGACTGTCGGGTCTCGAGTTGCAGTTCCAGCGCGAGCTGCAGGGGCGTGCCGGGCAGCTCGTCGTCGAGCGTGATCCGAGTGGAAATGACATCGCAGCAGGTATCCATGAGCTGCGCGCGCCGGTACCCGGAAAAGAGCTCACGCTCACGATCGACCGGTCCATGCAGTACGAGACCGAGCGCGTGCTCTCCGACCAGATCGTGGCCACGAAGGCCAAGGGCGGTATCGCCTTGGTGATGGACGTGCAGACGGGTGAGATCCGGGCGATGGCCAACCTGGCTGCCGGCACTGGGGGAGCACCACCCGCCCCCAGTCCCGACAACATGGCGGTCACGAAGGTCTACGAACCGGGATCTGTGAACAAGCTGATTACTGTCGCTGCCGGTCTGGAAGAGGGCGCCATCACGCCATCGGACACCTTCGTTGTGCCCGACAAGATCAACGTGGCCGATTCGACATTCCACGATGCGGAGCCGCACGACACCCAGAAGATGACGGTCAGCGACATCGTCGCTCAGTCATCCAACGTGGGAACGATCATGGTCGGCCGCAAGCTCGGGAAAGACCTCATCGACAAGTACCTGCGAGCTTTCGGGCTCGCCAACCGTACGGCCCTCGGCTTTCCGGGTGAGTCAGCGGGCCTGATGCCAGAGCTCAAGAACTGGTCGGGCACATCGATAGCCACGGTGCCCATCGGTCAGGGGGTCGCCGTGACTGCGCTCCAGATGCTGGTCGCCTACAACACCATTGCCAACGACGGCGTCTACGTCGGCCCGAGCCTGGTGAAGCAGGTTGTCGATGCCCAGGGCCGGGTGCACGACGCCCCGCCTCCGCCGAGCCGTCGCATCGTCACCTCGGCGACAGCCAAGGAGCTCACCGGGATGCTGGAGCAAGTAGTGCAGTCCGGCACCGGTACCGAGGCCCGGGTCCAAGGTTTCACCGTCGCGGGTAAGACGGGCACGGCCCAGAAGCCGAAGGACGGGTACCGGGGTTACAAGGACGGCGCGTACGTGGCCAGCTTCGTCGGCTTCCTGCCGGCCGGGGCCCCCGGCTCTCGGC
>JALZBN010000039.1 GCA_030947365.1 Actinomycetota bacterium | reverse complement strand
GCGGCCGGAATGATGTGGGGCGACATGGGCCGGATCTACTACTGGATCCGGCGCGAAGATCTCGCGGCGCGCCGGTTCGACGACGTATGGCTCATCGCCCAATCACACTGAGAGCCCTTCAGCCGGAACGCGTGACGAACCAGGTGTAGTCACACCAGTCGGCTGCCGTCGGTCGCCCCGCAAGGGCGCGCAGGACGACGGCGATGATCGTGCCGAACTCGCTGTGGTCGACACCAACGACGATGGCGCACCCGGCGTGAGAGCGCCCTTCAGCCGCCCAGGCCTGGACGATCCGCGAAAAGTCGGCAACGTCGAAGGTTACGAAGATGCGCTGCTCTCCCGCCGCGAGCGCGAGAAGCTGCTCGTCACCCATGCCGTCGAGATCGCGCTCTTCGTCGGCCGCGCGCACGTCATGGCCGTAGTCGCGCAGCGCTCGCGCGACGCGTCGGCCCGAGATGTGGGCATCGAGGAAGAGGCGCACTCCAGTTCAGTCTGCGGAACCCGACGACACGGCGATCGTCGGAAACAGATCTTCGAGTTGGTCGATCGGTATGCGGTTCCGCTCGATCATGTCATCGATCTCGTCGGGGAACCTCGCGTAATACGTGAGCGAGAGATGCAGCGATCGCTCCGATACGTCGGTCTCGGACACCATGCGCTCGACCGACCCAAAGTCGCGGAAGGCATCGATGATCTGCCACACATCGAGTGAGGTGCCGACGACCCAGGCGCGCCGGTCCCAGTCGACGCCGCGGAAAGCGAGTCCCGGGAACAATCGAGACTTCAGAGCTTCAGCAGCGAGGGCCTCGACGACGGCGCCCTTGCTCCGGCGCGTTCGCTTTGCCTCGTCGACAACGAGCGACTCCATCTCCGGCGATAGCCGCATGCTGAACGGCTCTGACTTTGCCACGGCACGCCCACCGTAGCACGATGATTACAATGTAGTTAAACCCGATGACATTTGAGATACTTGGTTGCCGGCACCGTTGTTCTCGAGCGGGACGAGGCCGGACCTCATCGGTGGGTCATCGGGGACGTGCCCGGCGCGGCTACTCGACCTCTTCATTGGCCGGGGGCGCTAGAGCTTGAAGTTCCACTTCGGCGCGCGCCGTCCAAAGCCTGCCGTCAACCAGATGAGGGTCTATTTCCTGGACCTCTTGCATTTCCTACGTAACGCCTTCCCCGTCTTCCCAGACCATCCACAAACGCCGGACCACGCCCTCCGCCTTCCACCGCTCGAACCCCGCTTCATCGATGTACATGAAGTGGTTGTCCTCGTAGAGCCGACCGGCACCGCGAAGATGATCACCAACCGGCGCGTTTTGAATGAACAGGTGGAATCCGTCGCACCCGACGACGGCAACGTCGACCGCATCCATGTAACCGACCCGACCCACCACCGGCCCGGCAAAGCTCGTCAACCCGTCGTCAAGGCGCTCGAGGGAGACCTCGGACGAGGTACCAGGGGTGGTGGCTTGTTCGAACGTCAGCACCGCACTCCAGGCCTCGCCGACGCCCGGCACGTTCCGGCAACATCCGATCTCCCAGTCGGCGATCCACACATCGATTGAGGTCACCGGAGTCCCCGCCAATTCACCGCCCAAGAGTACCGACGGCACGCGATGTTGTCAGTTAACCTGACTCGCCTGACCGCCCTCCCTCGAGTCGAAGGTATGCGGCGGTGCCGTCGCCTGGCGACGCCTGCGCCGCAATCCTTCGGAGGCGCGTTGTCGGTCGCCGTGCGGCAGGGGTCATGACGGTCAAGATCGCACGAGGGACCAGCGCCCGCATCTTGAACAATGCGGACCACTTCGTTGTCCAGGTAACGGGTACTCCCGAAGAGAGGGTCGTCCTCGCCCTACACGCGGCGCGGACCGAAATCGCCGGCCTGGACGGATCGGTGTCGGAGAAGGCCGCGCAGGGGCTCGAGGGGCGAGATCATCTTGGCCCGAAGTACGTGTCGCCGGTGTTCCCGGCCGCGACCGGCCCGTTCCTGGTGATCGACGGATCCCATATTCCTGACCGCATCCTGACGGGCATCCCCCGAATCGTGTCTCGCCACCTCGACACCGCCGGTGTCGATGACGCGCTCGTCACCGTTCCTCAGCCAGGAGGCGCCCTAACTTTCGTGGCGCGACTACCCCGAGCCGTCGTGCTGCGGCTGGTTCCCGCGGACGACGTCCAGGCCCCTGCCGCCTGGCTCGAGGAGGCTGCAACTTGGGTCCAAGGGGCGTTGGGCCCAGACGCCGAACTGTTCGCCGCGATCGAGTCGATCGAGTTCCCGTTGTCGGCTCGCGACGGAGCGGCGCACCTGCGGACAGGCCAGCGGGTGCGGGCAGAAAGGTGTGACCTTCTGGCAGGAAGGCACCCGCGTCCTCGCCGCCCCCGGAAGCGTCCGGAGGTGACGTCGATCGATTCTCGTCGTGTGTTGGATGGACTTGAGCGACTCGGCGGACGGATCAGAGTGGCGAGTGCATCTTTCGCGAGCGGGTACCCGCCGAGCCTTGCCCTCGGCGCCGGAGGCCCCGACACGTCGGACGACGAACTCGTGGCCCTGGTGGACCAATTGAGGGATGTGGCCCGGCGCCTCGCTCCCCAGCTCGCATACGCATGTGTCTCGATCGAGCCGAACTTTCAGACGTTGTATGCAGCGACCAGCGCGTGCGATTCCTACGTGCCTGACGCGTTTCCTTATCAAGTATTGGGGCCGGCCCACGTCTCGCGCCTCGGAGGAGCGCCCTCGGGCAGCCGACCGCTGCCGAACGGCCGTGTGGAACTGGGTGTCGGGGCTGTGCGGTCATGGCTCCCGTCGGCGCGCGACCGCGCCCGGTCGGTGTTGGCCCCATGTCTCCTACGATTCGGCGAAGGGCAGGCGCTGCTGGATGCGCGCAAGAACACGCTTCCTGCGTCTCGGAAGCCCTCGGACTCGGAGCCTCCACTGCCATCTTTCGTCCCGACCGATCGAGCCGACGTTTCGGCCGTCATGCCGCTCGTGTATCCCAACAACTCCGACCTTTGGCCGTCGGTCGTACTGCGGCTGTACCCGCCGCCGCCCCTGGCTACCGCTCCACCCTCGCTTCTCTCAACAAGGCTTCTCGAGGTGGCCGCGGCCTGGGTCGTGGCCGAGGGTGAGGATGAACTTTGGGGAACTCTGAACTACGACATGTTCGCAATTCAGCCGTCGGAAGCATCCGCGTTACTCGAGTATTCCCAAGCCTCCTCCTCGATCAAGTCTGGATCAATTTGCGCAGTTCGTGCCGATGGAGAAGTCCGGACGGCATATCTTGATTCTTTCGGCACCGCAGGCCTCGTTCCCTACTTCTCCTTGCGTTGGGGAAGGCCGAAGACGAATGACGCCGTCGTGGCCAAAGGTGCCTATCGCTCAGCTCAACCGGTCACTGAGACACTTAAGGATGTCGCGCGCGCCGTTGCCAACGATATCGCTTATGCGTATATGGCGCCTCCGAGCGGGATAGCCGAGGAACATGGCTCGTGGTCTTGGTACTCCGCCGGAGGAGAACACCCAGTGCTGGTGGTGCCTCTTTGCGATGAGTACGTCTTCGACGCCTTTCACTACCAGCTGCTCGGGCCGGGCCATGTCAAGCGTCTCGGAGGTCTTCCCGAAGGTGGGCGCGCTCTTGGCAACGGCAGGGTCGAGCTGTGCATCGGCGGCGCCGAGGACTGGAGCTGAGCGAGTGGGCTGGGGGCCGATAGCCGTCGACCACGGGATGGTCCACACTGATCGTGTGACCGATCCGCGCTACGCATCACGCCTCAACGCGACCCCGGGCACCGTCACGGCCGCTGTAGCTCTTCTGTGCACGACTCCCGTCGCCACGTGGTGGTTGCTCAACATCGTCGTCACGTCCGAGAACATCGCAAAACCCGACTACATGGTTCGCCCCATTGACATCAGCCCGGTCGCTGAGCTCATCGTCGGGCTGACAGCTCTCGTAATCGCTCTGTCGTCAATCGCCTTTCTCGTCAAGGCTGAGCGCGAGCAGCGTTTCGGACACGGCTGCTGGTCGGTGTTGTTTCCGCTGATAGCGGCCGCTGCGGTCTGCGGCGCCGCATGGAGCACCGTCACCGCTCCCACCATCGGCGCCAACATCGGCGGTGGCATGGTGATCATGTTCGGGGTCCCGGTGGTTGCTGCGCTCGTCGCTGTCGCGACGCACCGATGGTCGTCACTACGCCGCGCTCGGTTCTAGCGAGTCTGCATTGTCGCCTGCTCGTCCTTGGAACCTGTTGATAGGTGAATCGCCCGGCGCGACGCACTCGGCGCCAAGAACGTGATCACCGACCAGAGGCGCGAGTGCCTGGCCTGTGGCTTTAAGCCGCTTGCCTCGGCGCCGTGGACCGGTGACGTGCCGTCGGGCAAGGCATGTCCACGCTGCGGGATCCGGTTCGGTTTCCACGACTGTGATCGTCGCGACCCGCTGTTCTACGCCGGCTGGGGCGCTCGGTGGCTCGTCGAAAACAAGCGCCGCGAGTTGAAGGGCGCTCCCAATGACGGCCAACCACTGCATCGATCGGCAGAACGAGCGCGCCGCGGACGCTACGAGTGCCCGGCGTGCCGTTTCCGCCTGGCCTTCGAGCCGTGGACCGGCGTCTTGCCATCAGACGAGATCTGTCCGTGCTGCGGAATCCAGTTCGGCTACGACGACGTTGCCCGTCGTGATCCCATCTTCTACGCCGGCTGGCGCGCCCACTGGGTCGCGAACGGCAAGCGATGGTGGTCGCCGGACCAGCCGCGCTGAAGTGCTACCGTTAGCACATGGGTTCGGTTGGCATCAGGGAGCTTCGCCAGCGTGCGAGCGAGCTTCTCCGCCGGGTTGAGACCGGCGAATCCATTGAGATCACCGACCGCGGACGTCCCGTCGCGGTGCTCGCGCCGCTACCAACTCGGTCGCCTCTCGAGCGACTGACCGCCGCCGGCGATCTGACGCCGCCAGCTGTCCCGCTTGACGAGTTGGCTCCGCCTTTGAAGGTTGACGCCGAGCTCCCGTTGCCAAGCGAGATCTTGCGCCAACTACGTCACGATGAGCGCTGAGCGAGCCACTTACCTCGATTCCTCCGCGGTGGTGAAGCTCGCCGTCCGGGAACCAGAGTCCGCCGCACTGCGGAGATCACTGCGGAAGCGACGACTGGTTGTGACGAGCGCATTGACACGCGTGGAGGTGGCCCGGGCACTGCTTCCTTTCGGACCCGCCGTCGTTGGGCGCGGAGCCGACGTCCTTCGCCGCATAGGGATGATCCGGATCAACGAACGCATCCTCGCCGCGGCCGGGACACTGCTTCCGGCGGAACTCCGATCGCTCGATGCCATCCACCTCGCGACTGCCGTACAGCTTGGCGAAGACCTGGGTCGCGTCTGCACCTACGACGTGAACATGGCCAACGCTGCTAGGGCAATCGGCTTGACCGTGATCGCTCCAACCTGAACAAGCGGCGTCCGCGGTGACCTAGCTCGCGCCGCTTCGTCAGGGTCAGCGGTAGCCGCCGACGATGGTCGCGCCGGTCGCCACCGGGGGAACATCGCACCGCTCAGCGATGCCTGCAACAAAGGCCTGAAAGGTCTGCATATCTTGCAGCGAGTCGGGATCGTCCACGTCGTGCTCGATGACCACGTGGATGAAGCTCACCTCGTCATCAAGGCGGAAGACCTTGTAGGTGAAGCCCTCTGGCGCACGTGCTTGCAACTCGGCGAACACGGCCTCGATCAGTTGCTGATTCTCTGCGGCCCGCTCGGGCTTGACCTGATAACGCACGACAGTCGTCTTCATCTACGTTTGCTCCGATCAGCGGCCGGGGCGGCTCGCTTCGCATTCCTAGAGACCGGGCTGGCCGCCAGGACTCATCGGTACGGCGCGCCGCGTCGACCTACGCGCGCGGCGTCGGCCTAAATGTCACACCCCGCCGATACCCTCCTTCGCCATGACCGAACTGTTGCTCGCCGCCGCGGTTGCGCTCGTCGCCGTGGCTCTCTTCTTGGCGTCGCGCCGCACGTCGGCCGGGATACCGGCTGAAGCCATCGAGGCCGTGATCGCGGTGGCCAACGAGCGCCTCGGCGCGCACACCGACGTGAGTGTCCGGGAGCTGGCCGATGTGCGGGCCACCGTCGACAAGATGCAGACCCTCGTCTACGAGCTGGAAAGAGACCGCGAGGCCAAATTTGGCGATCTCACCGGACAGCTGCGCGCCGCGGGACAGCAGACCGCGGCACTCGCCGAGACAACCCAACGCCTTCGAGAGGCGCTGGCGGGCGCCAACAGCCGCGGCCAGTGGGGCGAGCGCATGGCCGACGACGTGCTGCGCGCCGCGGGTTTCGTCGAGCACATCAACTACCGAAAACAGACGGCCGTAATCTGCGGCGGCATCCCCGATTTCACCTTCCTGCTGCCCGGCGCGCAGGTGTGCCACATGGACGTGAAGTTCCCCCTCGACAACTACCTGCGCTACCTCGACGCCGACAGCAAGCTCGAGCGCCAGCACTATCTCGAGCAGTTCCAGCACGACGTCCGGCAGCGAGTCAAAGAGCTGGCCGAGCGCCATTACGACAGCCACGACGATTCGATCGACGTGGTACTCCTGTTCATCCCCAACGAGCAGGTGTACTGCTTCATGCAGGAGCACGATTCCTCCCTGCTCGACGACGCCCTGTCGCACAAGATCGTGCTGTGCTCCCCCACCACCTTGTTCGCAGTGCTGGCCGTGATCCGTCAGGCTTCCGACAGCTTCCGGTTGGAGCAGCGGTCGAAAGAAGTTGTCGCGCTGTTGGGAGGCTTCGCCAAGCAGTGGGACGCCTTCACCGAGCAGATGGACAAGGTGGGCCGGCGCGTCGAGGGGCTCCAGAAGGACTACGAGACGCTGGTCGGCACGCGCCGGCGTCAGCTCGACCGTCAGGTGGATCGCATCGAAGACGTCCGCCGGCGCGAGGAGCTACCGGCGGTCGAGGTCGGGGCTGGCGATCGCACCGAGCTTGGCCGACCGTTTGTGTCCGGCCAGCTACCGCGGCGGTAGCTGTGCGGTCACAGAGTCCCTCGAACGGACTAAGCCGGGGCGACGTTGAAGTTGTCGATGTTGAGTGCCGCCGCTGTTTCGGTGCCCCACGAGCCGCAGACGACGCTCGCCGACATCGCGGTCACCGCGAACGGCGTTGGCACCGACCAGACGTTGGTCCACGTGAGGCCGTTGGCAGAGGTGTCCCACAAGACATTGGCGCCAACCTGGTGAATGCGCCACCACCCGTCGGCCACTGCGTCGTAGGTCAGTGCCGGGCCTTCCGTCCAGATTTCGCCCACGGAATAGCGGGGCCAGAACGCCGATCCCGAACGAGCCCACTGCACAGTGTTGCTCCCAGAAGCGAGCTGGAAGAACGCTTCTCGCGAGCCGTTACCAACCGGCGGCAGCGTGAACTGCGCAAACGCGCCGGAGTTGGTCAGGTCATAGGTGCTGTTCGTCCCGATGCCCGGATAGGCGGAGTTGCACGGCACTACCGCCTGACCGCCCGACTGGCCGACGACGCCGACGCTCGAGCCGTCCCAGAGCGAGGTGTTCAACGAGGCCGAGTCGAAGTTGTCGGCGAGGGCCGACATGGCCGGCGGGCCGGTGCTCGGCGGCGGCGGACTGGTCGGGGCCGTGCTGGTGGGAGCCGCTACGGTGGCGTTGAAGGCCGGGCCGCCATCCCACGCAACCGTCGGTACCGAGCTGTAGATGATCTTGCCGGCACACAGACCCCGGTCGGCAAGCCCGGCGGCGATCTTCGGGATGGCGTTGATCGTCTTCTGGTAGCCGTCGTGCATCAGCACGAAGCCACCTGCGCCCGCCGAAAGCGCCGAGCTCACGATCGAGGCGGTGGTGGTGGCCGGCGCCCAGTCGTTGGTGTCTGCGGTCCAGACGACCTCTGTCATGCCCAGGCTCGCGGCGTCGAACTTCACTTGCGCCGACGTGCTGCCAAAGGGCGGTCGAAACAACGTGGGCGCGCTGCCGGCGAGGGGCGTCAGGACGGCTTGGGTCTTGGACATTTCACTCAGCGCGCCGGGCTCGCCGAGCGCCACCAAGTCGGGGTGACTGTACGTATGGTTGCCCACCCAGTGTCCCGCAGCGTGCTGTGCCGTCACGTGCTTGGGGAACTGCTGGGCACGCGTGCCGACGTCGAAGAACGTCGCGTTGAGCTTCGCCGTCTTGAGGGCGGCGAGAAGGGTCGGGGTCAGCGCCGTGGGGCTGTCGTCGAACGACAGCGATACATAGCCTTTGCTGCACGGCGCGGGCGGTGGCTTGGTGGCGGCCTCCGCGGGTTGGGCCACGGTGGCCACAAGCGCCGCGCCGGTAACGAGGGCCAAGGCCATCCTGCGAAGCGGACGTGCATTCACGATGTGGCCTTCTCCCGATTGAAGCGACACCGACAGAGTCCCGCGTCGAGGTCAACCTGGCGACGACGGCATCACAACACTTGGTCAACGGAAAACTTGGTCAACAGAAACCTGGTCAACGGAGAACCTGGTCAACGGAGAACCTGGTTAACGGAAAGCGCAGGGTGCTAGCTTGAGCACGCTTCGGGGTTTCCCCGATGGAACGGAGCTTCAATGAAGCGCTCGCTGTTGCTCGTGCTTGTCGGCGCGCTATTTGTCACCGGAGCTGGCGTCATCAACAACAGGGCGTCGCCCGCCCGATCGCACGACCCCGTCGCGTCACCGTCGAGCGCCTACGCAAAGCTTCCGTTGAGCTTCGAACCCAACGTGGGCCAAGCTGATGCCGGCGCCCGGTTCGTGTCCCGAAGCGGCGGCTACACGTTGGCGCTCAGCGCCACCAGGG
>JALZBN010000038.1:5532-8857 GCA_030947365.1 Actinomycetota bacterium | reverse complement strand
GGCTGCCCGGACTCGAAGATCACCGAGGAGAACCGCGGTGACGTCGTAACCGACGCCGACCTGGACAAGGCGATCCTGCCCTACTCCGCTGCGGTCTGGTCACTCCACGTGAACAACAAGCTGAACCCGTCGCTCAACCTCAGCAAGGGCGCCCGCCTCGGCGGCATCGTCAACGCCGGCATCAACGACGCGGCGACCAAGTGGAACCCGACCGACCGGGCCTACCAGCTCAACACCGACACCGTCGTTTCCGAGAGCAACATCGCCCAGGCGACAGGTGTGGCGGCTCCGCCGTTCCCCGGTATCCGCTACATCTACAACGTCATCGACAGTGCGGGCCCCCCGGCCGGATTCCAGACCGCGTCGCAGCTGTTCGGCTTCAACAACAGTGCCGGGTCCGACCTCAGCAATCGGCCGGTGTGCAACGGGTCAGAGGCTGACCCGATCCTAAGCAATGGGTTCGCCACCCTCAGCACCGCCAATGGACCTAACAACAACAACTCCAACTTGGCCGGTTCGAGCTGTCGGTTCTTCCAGGGCGTCAACTAGCCCACAGCTAGCCCCTGCACCAACAACTGGTGGGTGGGAGCCGGAGATCTCCCGGCTCCCCCACCTGAACTCTTCCTGCGCTGGGCACCTCGTTCAGCGCGCTCTTGAAAGGAGCCCCCCTTGTTCCCTATGCCCTGCTCGCGCCGTGCCCATACCGGGCGGCGAATGGTGGCTGCAGCCCTGGCTGCGACCGCCGCGATCGCGTCGTCGATAGGTGTGGCTGCTGCCGACACCACCGGCACGCCCGACCCGGTGACCCGGGCGACGGTCACCACTGATGCCACCCAGTCAGGTGTCGCCCCGAACGGACCGATGAAGGGACTCGTCGAAGGCTCGAACATCCACATCCACTCGACCATCACCGGCGGGAACCTGTTCTCGCTGACCGCTCGGCTCTGCAAGTCGGGTGTCGACATCAACTCGTCGGCGAGGTTCTCGCCCACGCAGCTCGGCAACTGCATCAACCAGCAGTTCGTGCCAGGCAGTGATGACGACTTCGTGCAGGTCCCCACCAACTCACCGTTCACTACCGCCGACCTCGACTTCAGGGTCGGCACGGGCACGGACTCATTCACCTCCACCTCGGGTGGTCCGACCACTATCACCTGCACAGCGGCCAGCCCGTGTGCCTTGTGGCTGGACCACTCGGTCGACACGACCACGGCCGCTTCGGGCCACGTGTGGAAGCACTTCGACGTGACCTACGCGGGCCAGCCGGGCGCGCCGGCTGCGTCGGCAACCGGTGGGAACACGACGGCGACAGTGACGTGGACGGCTCCTGCCAGCACGGGTAACGCCGCGATCACCAACTACACGGTGACGTTCACCGGTGGCCCGTCGACGCCTGCGAGTCCCGTGACGGTCAGCGGGACCACATTGAGCCAGGCATTCACCGGCCTGACCAACTTCAGCACCTATACGGCCACGGTCCAGGCCCAGAACACGGCAGCGGACGGATCGACTCACTTCGTGAGCCCGGCGTCGGCCCCCGCGACTGTGACCCCGGCCCCCCCGGGACCGACCAATGTCAGCGGCGTCCCCGCCGACCAGAAGGTCGACCTCACCTGGACCGCACCTGCCGGGCCTACGCCCGACGAGTACGAGGTGACGGCGTCACCCGCGCCGGCGACCCCTCCAGCCGCCAGGCTCACCGGGTCGAGCGCCACGAGCTACTCCTTCACTGGCCTGACCAACGGAACGCCGTACACCTTCACGGTGCGGGCTCGCTACGGCACCAGCTTCGGTAGCGCTTCGGCGCCGTCGGCCGCGGTCGCGCCGGCCGGCGCGCTCATCACCCAGACGATCACAGTGACCCGTCCCCAGGGCGCGCTGATCCTCACCCAGGTGTGTGGCGCCAAGGGCTCGACTCATACAGGGACTGCTCCGACACTTCCGGGCGGGGCAGTTGACCCCAACTTCGACCCGGTTGCCGGCGAGTACCCCTACCCGCCCAACTTCACGCCGAACTACCCGACGAACTGCAACGTCAATCTCGGCACTTCGAAGCTGATTGCAACCGGCCCCGGCGCGAACCAGTTCTTCGACGCCAAGGGTGACATCAGCCAGGTGACGGTCACCGACTTCCGGGACACCGACCCGGGTTGGACGGTGACGGGTCGCATGGGCAACTTCGTATCCGGCCCGAACAGCTTCAGTGGCAACCAGCTGGGCTGGACCCCGGCGGCCACCGACGCGGCTCCGTTCACCGATGGCGCCGGCAACACCTACGACCAGACCGCCGTCCCCGGTGGAGTCGTCGCCCCCAACACCAACCCGGGCCTCGGTGCCGGTCAGGAATTGGCCCACGCAGTGGCCGGTTCCGGTGAGGGGCGGGCTCGGCTCGATGCGGCCCTCGATCTATGGATCCCCGTCTCGGCCAAGGCCGGGTCGTACACAGGGACTCTCACGATCACGGCGGTCTGACACCACAGTTGGTCAAGCTGAAAATCCCGTTCGTTTGCGCCCTGGTGCTGGCAAGTCTTGCCGGCACCAGGGCCGCGCCCGTGCTCGCGGCCCAAGCGACCGGAAGTGACTCCCAGCCCGCGCCGGGTTCCGACGTACCCGCGGTCAACAGCTGGGCACTGTCGCCAGGTGGCACGACCCCGGGACAGCCCGACAACCCCGGTTCCCGGCCCAACCTTTCCTACGAGTTGGCTCCGGGGGCGACGATGGCCGACACCGTGACCCTGTTCAACTACGGCAACGTGCAATTGACATTCGCCGTCTACGCGACGGACGCGTTCAACAACTCGTCGGGCGCCTTCGATCTTCTGCCGGGCGGCCAGCCTCCCCGTGATGTCGGTTCGTGGGTGACGCTTCCGCAGTCGCACGTCACCGTGCCGGCGCGATCCCGCGTCGACATGCCGATTGCCGTGAGCGTGCCAGCGGACGCGCTCCCTGGCGATCATGCCGGCGCGATCCTCGCCGCCTCGCAAGTTGAGGGAACGGACTCCGACGGGCGCAAGGTCGTGCTCGACAGGCGCGCCGGATCTCGGGTGTACCTCCGTGTCGCCGGACCACTGCGCCCGCTACTCACGGTCGACCGTGTCCACGCCACGTATCACCCCGAGGTCAACCCGCTCGACGGCTCGGTCGACCTCACCTACACGATTCGCAATACGGGGAACGTCCGCATGTCGGCCCACCAAGCGTTGGCGCTGAAAGCGCCACTCGGCGTGGAGCTGGACGAGCAGACCCCGAAGGACGTCTCCGATCTGTTGCCCGGAAACGTCGTCACTCTGCGTGCCCACTTTGCTGGGGTGCCTGCGGTGGCGCG
>JALZBN010000038.1:0-5522 GCA_030947365.1 Actinomycetota bacterium | reverse complement strand
GGCGCGCGTCACCGCCGCGGTGTCGGTGACGCCGATCCTGCCCGAGGGCGGAGATCCGAGCATCAAGGCCATGGCCGTGCGTCGCGACGGCGCGACCTGGGCCATCCCATGGCTGGTGCTCCTCGTCATGGTTCTCGTCCTTGCCTTCGTGGTAATCCGGCGGTTGCGCCAAACGGGCGCCGACGCCGCGGTAAACGCTCGGTGAACGGGGGCCAAACAGTCCCGGTAAACGCTGGTTTCGTTGCTAGCCGTTCATCTTCGACAGTTACTCTGCCGCCCGCATGCGTACTGGTCAGGCGGGTTTGGCGCGCACCTCCGTCATCGCCGTCGCTGCCCTCGTGGTGGTCGGCGTCGGTGTCGTCGCACTGGTGTTTTCGACACGGGAATCCTCGGGGGAAAACAACTCCGGAAGGGCGAAGATGAAGGCGGCTGCGACACCTCGAGCATTGACCAACGGCGGCCGGCCTCTGCCCCTTGACGTCACGTTGTCGCCAACGTCCAACCTTCACGATGGTTCCGAGATTGCGCTCCACGTCGTGCCGAAGCAGGGATCGCAGATCTTCGGCTTCGAGGCCTTCCTCTGTGCCGACAAGGTTCCATTCTCGTACGACTCCGACATCCGCCCAACCCTCAGCGGGAAGTGCGTGTCGAAGAAGCTCTCTCCAGTTTCGGACGACTACGAGGAGGTCGCGGCGCCGCCGCCCTACCAGTCCGTCGACGGCACTTTCCGTGTCGGGGTCGGCACCGACACCTACACGATGAGAGACGGAAAGCCCGTCACGATCACGTGCGGGCCTGGCCACCCGTGCCAGCTCGTACTCAAGCTCCAGTACCCCAACGACTTCGGTTTCGCCGCCTACCCCCTCACGTTTGGATGACATCAAATGCGTCAAATGCGTCAGATGCCTAAGGTCAATCGATCGCGCCGCAAGGAACTCGCGCTCGCGACTCTGACGGTGCTCGGCGTCGTCACTCTGGGAGCGACACTCATCGGGCCGGGTGCTGGCGCCGACACGACCGGAGCGCCGGATCCCGTCGTCAAGGCATCCATCTCAGGCGGGCAAACAGACGTCACCCCGCCTGGGCCTCTCACCGGCGTGCAGCCCGGCGGGTCGGTGCACGTCAACGTGGTGGCCGGCGCGGGCAGCTCGATCTTCGAGGTGAAGGCGCGGCTCTGCAAGCCCAACGTGAGTATCACCTCAAGTGCCCGTTTCTCACCGACTCAGTTCGGCAACTGCATCGCCGCGCCGTTCACGGCCGGCACCGACGACGACTTCGTAGACAAGGCCGTCGACTCCCCATTTACGACGGCGGATCTCGACTTCCGGGTGGGCGCCGGCACCCAAACCTTCGACGCCAGCCAGGTCACTGGTGGCAGCTCGACCATCACCTGCGGCGTCAACAACCCGTGTGCCCTGTGGCTCGCGATCTCGGTGCCCGTGTCGGTGCAGGCATCCGGCAATGTCTACAAGCACTACGACATCAACTACGCAGGGTCGTCAGCCACGTCATCGACTACTTCAACGACGCTCGGCGCGTCCACGACCTCGTCGTCGATCCCTTCGGAAACCACGACATCGACGACGGTCACCGGAGAGACGACGACCAGCTCGACCGCGCCGGGAGAGACGACTACGAGCAGTTCGAGCACGACCCTGAAGCCCTCGGACGTCACCGTGACACCGTCGACAGTCGCACCCGGAGGCACGATCGACGTGAGCTCGGCAAAGTGGAAGGCCAGCTCGGTCGTAACCGTCGTGTTGCACTCCGACCCGGTTACTCTGGGAACGCTCACCGCCGATGCAAGCGGCGCGGTTACGGGCAGCTTCACGATCCCGGCCGCGACCGCCATCGGTGACCACACCATCGAGCTGACCGGCACCGGCACTGACGACGCGGCGCGCACGGTCAGCACCTCTCTTACGGTTGCCGACGCATCCACCTCCACCACTACGAGTGGAACGACGACTGATCCGTCTTCGTCGGGATCCACTTCTGGATCGGCGCTGGCGCGTACCGGGTTCGAGGTCCTGGGCTTCCTGGGCATCGCCGCCGGGCTGTTCGGCGCAGGCACCTTCTTGGTGTCGGCGGCCCGCCGCCGTTACCGCCGGTCCTAGCGTGAAACTGTTCATCCGCGCCGCGGTCTTGGTCGCCACGCTTTCGGCATTGGCCACCCCTCCGGCGACAGCCGTCGCCGCGGCGGCTACGCAGCCGACGATCACGGTAGCGCCGGTCACGGGTGTGGTCGACGGCCAACCCCTTCGGATAACCGTTCAGACCACGAAGGACGTGCCGGTCGGCGGCGCGGTCGCCCACCTGTGCCGGGACGGTGCAACGTACGCGCCGAGCCCGGTGCTGGGGCAATCACCGTTCACGACCGACTTCCGGCTCAACGGTCCGAACTGCCCGCTCAACCCGATCTCGTCGTCGGCCGACAACGAGGCCAACGACTACGGGCACTTCGACGATCCCGGTGGAGAGACCTTCCTTTTCCGCGCCGGGGCCGGCGTCGTCAACTGGAAAGACGGCGACACCGACCGGTCGCTCACTTGTGACTCAGACCATCCTTGCGCCTTGGTCGTGGAGCTGTCGGTCGGCTCCGGGAAGTCCCAGCAATGGCAGCCGCACGCCTTCACCCTGACCTACGCCAAAGACGATCCGTTCGCGGGATGCGGAGGGCCCGCGCCGGGCATCGTCGAGAGTGGCGGATCCGACCGGATGGTCGACGCCTGGGTGAACTGGACTCGTAAGGAGTGCACCCTGCCCGGGCGCACGGGAGCGGCAACCCGGGCCAGCTTCGTCGGCGAGGGCGACGCCGTCAGCTCGTTCGTCGCCGGCACCGTCGACTTGGCGTATAGCGCCGGGGGATTGAACGCCGACATGGGACTCGTCGCGCCGCCTGACCCAGGGCAGACCGCGACCACGAGGAAGTCGATCGCCATCCCGCTAGGGCTTAACGCGACGGTTGTCGCGGTTTCGGGCGGAGACCGGGTCAACGGCCACAACGTCCCGTTCCGCGACATCAAGTTGAAGGTCGACGAGACCGCGGGGATGATCAGCGGGGGGCCGCTCGGCGTCGGTCCCTACGAGGATGCAATCAAGGCGCGCAACCCCGAACTGGTCGGTGGCGTCTTTGACAACCACAACGGTTTCGTCATCGGCGGCTACGCCGGCGTTGAAGCGACGACGTGGTACGGCACCCGATGGTTGAAGACCCTGGCTCCTGACGCCTGGAAAGTGCCCGACAACAACACCTTCTTCGGCAGCAACGGCGGAAAGCCTCGTGGGATACACAATTCACTCGCGGTGGCCGACCCGTCGTTCGCCCACGCCCTCGATCTCGTCACCGGGCGTCCGCAGCTTCGGAAGAACGTGATCGGGGTCGCGGCCGAGGGAGCGGGCGTGTGGGCCCTCACCGACCTCGTCACCGCCAATGCCCTGTCGATGACCCCCGTTCAGGTGCAAAACGCCAAGGGCGACTTCGTCGCGCCGACGCCGGAGTCGCTGACCGCGGCCGTCTCCACGATGAAGCCCGACGACGCCGGGGTCCTGATCGCCGACCCCTCCGCGACCGCTGCGAGCGGCGCGATGCAGCCGTACCCGTTGACGATGGTTGAGTACGCGATCGTGCCAGCGGAGCCCCTCGTGGATGCATCTTCGTGCACGGCGCGTACCGACTCGCAGGCGCTCCTGAAGGGGTGGCTCGACTATGTCGTGGGCGACGGTCAAACCCAGTTGCCCTCGGGCATGGTCGCACTGCCCGCCGACATCCAGACCTCCGCCAAGGCCGCCATTGCCAAGGTCGGCACCGAGCCAGTGAGCGGCGCGTGCGCGGGAAAGGTGGCGACTCCGGCGGCGGTTGCGACTCCCTCAGGGAGTGCCCCCACCCCAGCCGCGCCGGGAGTGCAACCCGGTCCGACGCTCGCCGATGCGGGCGCCGCCGGAGGCCTCGCTGGAAGCGGCAGCCTCGCTAGTGGACTCAGCTCGACGTCGGGCGGCGGGTATACGTCACCGCCGACCACCGCCCCTGCCCAGGTTGCGGCGGCGCTGGCGGCGTCCAAACCGGAAGAGAGGATCGGAATCCCCGGCTTTGGCGGACGAGGAGTCGTGAGCTGGCTCCTGACCATCGGCGCGTTGGTGGGCTTTGTGGGCGTGACATCGTTCGCCGGCCTGGCGTCTTCGGGCAAGCTCGCCGTCGTCCGTCAGCGCTTGGCCGCCAAGCGGTGACGTTGCTCCTCGAGCACGCGTCTGACCTCCGCGATGAGCGGCTGGCGCCCGTGAGCGGAAGCGAGCCGGTAACGCCACCCTCTCCGCGGCGCGCCGTGTGGATGATCGCCGTCTGGTTGGTCGTCCTCGTCCTTGGCAGCGGGCTGGTCGTCTACGGGTTCGGGCCCCTGTTCCAGCAGCGCGAGCAGCACCGCCTGCTCGGTGGCTATCGCTTGGCCATCTCCCGCGCGTCCAATGAGGCGTCGGGACTGTTCGGTGTCGAGGTGCCGACGAAAGCGCCAGACACCGGCTCGGCAGTCGGGATTCTCGAGGTCGGTCGGCTGTCGATGCAACAAGTCGTCGTCGAGGGAGTCGGCTCATCCCAAACCCGAGTGGGCCCGGGGCACGTTCCGGGCACGGCCGGTCCGGGCCAGCCGGGAAATAGCGTGATCGTCGGCCGGGCCCACGCGTTCGGGCAACCCTTTGTAAATATCGGCGGCCTCCGCAAGGGCAACCAGATGCTCGTCACGACGACCCAAGGCCAGTCCGTGTACGTGGTCGATTCCGTCCGCCACGTGACCATGAGCTCGTCCCGCAAGGTGGACGAGCTCTACGGCCCGTCGAAGGACGACCGGCTGACTCTCATCACCTCGTCGAGCGCGGTCCCGTGGAACAGTGACGCCGCCGTGGTCGTGGTGGCCAAGATGCAGACAGTGCCCTTCGCCCAGACTCCGCAGGGTGGTCGCACGTCGTCACAAACCGGCCTTGGTGGCGACAGCGGCGCGATCGCATCCGTCCTGCTGGCGCTCGGGCTCTACGCCGCCATCATGGCCGGCAGCGTCTACATCTACCGGCGCCTCAGTTTGACGTCCGCCTACCTGCTGACGATCGCGCCCGCCGCGGCCGCAACCGTCATAGCGGCCGAGACACTCAGCCGCCTCCTCCCCGCGTGGATGTAGCTGGCCCACGCGGACGCGCCGAGCACGAGCAACGGGAAGGCGCACAAAGATGACGTCAGCCCTTAATGCAACAGACTTGTTGACATAACCGCTCGTTCACCCCCGGTCGGTACGTTCGCAGGCATGAGGCCTTCAGACCCGGCGGGACGACGCGCCGCCTTCTTTGATCTGGACAAGACCCTGATCCCCGGGTCGAGCTTGTTCCTTCTCGCTCGGGGCTTACGCCAGCGCGACTTCTACGGCGCGAACGAGATGGTGCGGTTTGGCTTGCAGCAACTGGCATTCCGCCTCGGCGGATCAGAGCGGCAGGCCGGGATGCAGACATCTCGGGAGGCGGTGCTGGAATTCGTGCAGGGT
>JALZBN010000037.1 GCA_030947365.1 Actinomycetota bacterium | reverse complement strand
GGGCAGCACGTCGACGGCGTCGTCGAGGGGAAGGATCTTGGCCTCCATCGAGGCCAAGAGCTCATCCTTCGAGCCACCCGGCAAATCGAACCGTCCGATCGAACCGGCGAAAAGATGGTCGCCACTGAACAGCACCGGTGTCTCACCCTCCACCTCCAGAAGGAAGCACACCGAGCCCTTGGTGTGGCCCGGCGTGTGCAGGGTGGTGAACGTCATCCCCGCGCCAGAGATCTTCTGGCCGTCGTCGAGGCCGTAGACGAGCTCGGGCGGGCCGAGATCGACCTCGTCGTCGTCGAGGAGGCGACCCAGGGTGCCGTTGGCGCTGCCCGGGTCGAGTAGGAGGTGGCGGTCGGCCTCGTGGAAATGCACAGGTACCGGCGTCTCGGTGGCGCCGACCACGCCCGCGACGCCGCCGACGTGATCGACGTGGCCGTGGGTGGCGAGGAGGGCGACCAGACGAAGGCCCTGCTCGCGCAGGCGGCCGACGATGGCGCTGGGTTCGGGCGGGGCGTCGACGAGCACGCACTCACCGCCGGGCCCGTGGGGCGCGACGATCCAGGCGTTGGTGCCGGCGATCCAAAGGCGCATTCCCTCGATGAGCATGGGTCAGGGGAGCGTAGGTCGAGGGGGCGGATGTCGGTCGAGCGGACGTCGGGCTAGAACCTGGGCGATCGTCCGGGGGCGGGAATCTCCTTCGATCTCCTCCAGCGAGAGCGGCAAGGCGACCGACCAGTTGGTGTCGTTCACCGTCCCCGGTTGGTTGGGTCGCTGAGTTACACCCAATGCGTCCTCCAGGCTGGCAGCAACGAGAAGAGAGGGCGCCGTAGCCAGCGCCGCGTAGGTGTGCTCCACCACCTCGTCGGCCGACGCCTCATGCCCAACCCCCGCCAGTTCCGTCAATCGGTTGCGCAGCTCGGGCGCGGCCTCGTCCGCGCCGGTCCACACACCAGCGATGGTCGGCAGGTCGTGAGTGCTGACCGCAGCGAGGGCCCGCTCCGGGTACGCCGACGGCGCGCCGGGCTCGAACCACAACAGCCGGTACGACAACACCTGGCGCGCCGCGAGTTCTTCACGCACGCCTTCTTCGACCGTGCCGAGGTCTTCGCCCACCACGAAGGCTCCGGCGCGGCTGCTCTCGGCCGCAACCAGGTCGAGGATTTCTCTCGATGGATAGCGCACGTAGGAGCCGTCGGCGGGCGGGCGGCCGTGCGGCACCCAGAACAGGCGGAATAGGCCCATCACGTGGTCGATGCGAACACCTCCGGCGTGGCGCAACGCGGCGCGCAAGGTCTCGACGAATGGCCGGTAGCCGGCGGCGCGCAGGGCGCCGGGGTCGAATGGCGGCAGCCCCCAGTCCTGGCCGGCGGCGTTGAAAGCGTCGGGCGGCGCGCCGATGGAGACGCCCGGCGCGAGCAGGTCTTGGAACTCCCACGCGTCGGCCCCGTCGGGGTCGAAGCCCACCGCCAGATCGCTCACCAGCAGGATCTCGGCGGCGGCCGCGCCCAGCTGCTCGTCGATCAGCCATTGGAGCCATCGGTGGAAGTCCACCCGCTCTCGGGGAGCCGCCGCGGTGCCGGGGCGGCGCTGCTCCTCGGGCCAGGTGCGCCACGGCCGACCGCCATGCTCCTCGGAGACGGTGCAGAAGGTCGCAAAGTATTCGAGCGACTGACCTTCTGTCTTGCAGTAGTCGTCGAACAACGGGTCGCCATCGAACCGGGCCCACGCCGCTTCCAGCGCTTCCATCTTCAGGCGCCACACCGCGTCGCGGTCGATGCGAGAGTCGTGGTTGAGTGCCCGGCCCTGCTCGGCGCGCGCCGGGTCGTCTACCCGGAGGTAAAGCGGGTTCCTAAAGCGGCGGCTACTCGGGAAGTACGGACTCGGCTGTTGGGGAGTTCCCGGTATCGGCGCATGTAGCGGGTTCAGAAGGAGGAAGCCCGCTCCCAGCTCGCGCGCCCACCGTCCCAACCGCTTCAGATCGCCGAGGTCGCCGATGCCCCAGCTCGTCGCTGATCGCGCCGCGTACAGCTGCACCGTGAGTCCCCAGGATCGGCGCGCCGGCAGCACGCAGCGTGATTCCACCGGCCCACGATTACACTTTTCGAACCATGTCGAACTGGCTCGTCGAGAAGAGGCTGTCGGTCGCCGCCGAGCGGCTGAAGCGGCTGCGCGCCGAGCTACAGGTCGTCGACGAGCAGCTTCTGTCGCTGGCCGACTCCGCCGACGAGTTGCGCATCCGCTCGCTGGTCTCGGAAACGCCGATCGCCGATCGCGAGCACCAGGAAGCCCAGAAACACGCCGATGCCATGGCCCGGCACCGAGCCGAAGTGCTCAAGTCGATCGCCGACGTGGAGCAGTCACGCGACGAGCTGCTCGACCAGCTCCTGGCTGAGCAGCGCTAGCTGATGAGCGTTCGTGTCGTCATCGCCGAGGACGAGGCCATCATCCGTCTCGACCTCGAGGAAACCCTTCAAGAAGAGGGCTACGACGTCGTGGGCAGCACCGGGCGCGGCGACGAGGCCGTCACCTTGGTGAAGGATCTACAGCCTGACCTGGCCATCCTCGACATCAAGATGCCGGGCATGGACGGCATCGCCGCGGCGCGTGAGATCGCGGCCGGGCGCTGGGCCGCCGTGCTCATCCTCTCCGCCTTCAGCCAGCGCGACCTCGTCGAACAGGCCAGCGACGCCGGCGCGATCGGTTACCTGGTCAAGCCCTTCCAGAAGAGCGACCTGGTGCCTGCCATCGAGGTGGCCATCTCCCGCTTCGCCGAGCTCCGGGCACTCGAGCAAGAGGTGCACAGCCTCGAAGACCAGTTGATCACCCGGCGCGTCGTCGACCGGGCCAAGGGCGTACTCATGGACTCCCACTCGATGCCAGAGTCGGCCGCCTTCTCCTTCATCCAAGACCAGGCCATGCGCCAGCGGGCCAAGATGCGCGCCGTCGCCGAGCAAGTCCTAGACGGCACCCTCGCCCCCTAGCCGGTGGCCAGGGGGGTGCCCGTGGCCCAGAGCTTGATGCCGCCGAGGATGCCGGCGGTGTTGTCGACCACGGTGCCATTGGGGCCGAGGTCGAAGTCGAGGTGCCGGGAGTTGCCCCCGCCGACATAGAGGTGGTCATAGAGGAGGAGGGCGTCGAGTGTGTCGATGGCGATCTTGACGCGCCGGTTCCACTTCTTGTTGCCGATGCGCTTGCGGGTGACGTCGCCGAGCTGCTCGTCGTAGGTCTCGTCCTTGCGGAACGGGTGATGGGAGATCTCGAGATGGGGCGCGAGCACGCCGTCGTGGTAGAGCCCGGTACCGACGCCGGTGCCGAGGGTGACGACCAGCTCGAGGCCGTGACCGGCGATCACGGCTGCGCCCTGGAGGTCGGCGTCGTTGACCGCCTTGGTGGGCTTGCCCAGTGCCGTCGCCAGCGTGCCGGCCAGGTCGAAGCCTTTCCAGGCCGCCTCCAACTCCGGAGAAGTCTCCGAACCGGGCCCGGCGACCTCGACAAAGTGGGGGGCGGTGAGGACTTTTCCGTTGCGCACGACACCCGGGAACCCGACCGACACCCGATCGTAGGGAGGCAACGGCTTCGCCAACTCGGCGAGGGTCGCCACCAACTTGTCGGGCGTCAACGGGTAGGGCGTCGGTATCCGCACCCGGTCGGCCATCATGGCTCCGAGCGGGTCGAGCACCGACGCCTTGAGCCCAGTGCCTCCGATGTCGACCGCGAGTGTCGCAGGGCCGTTTGGCATGCTCAGGCCAGCGTCACGTAGAGCTGGCTGGCGAGCGCCGGTCCGAGGGCGATGCTGCCATTCTCGAGATCGAGCGTGACGGTGCCGTCGGGCGCCCGGGAACGGACCTCTGCGGCCGCGCCGGGGATGAACCCATGCTCGTCGAGATAGATCAGCGCGTCGAGATCGACCTCGACCTGCTCGGTAACGCGCTCCAAACGCACGTGCTCACCCGGCTCGGTTTCGGCGATGGCCTTCAGATCGAGCTCCGGGCCGCCAGCACCGGGGATCGGGTTTCCATGCGGGCACGTGGCCGGGTTGTTGAGGAGGCTCACGATGCGTTGCTCGACCTCGTCGGACATCACGTGCTCCCACCGGCACGCCTCCACGTGGGTCTTGTGCCAGGGCAACCCGATGACGTCGGTGAGAAGTCGCTCGGCCAAACGGTGTTTGCGCACAACGCTCTCGGCCCGGTCGCGGCCCTTCGGGGTCAAGGTAAGGGCCCGCGCCGCGGCCTCGACGTAGCCCTCGTTCTTGAGCCGCCGGATCATCTCTGAGACCGAGGCCGGCGAGTGTTCGAGGTGCTCGGCCAGCCGGGCCTGGATGACCCGGTTGCCCTCTTCTTCCAGCTCCCAGATGGCTTCGAGGTATTCCTCGAGCGGCGGATGAAAACCAACCTCGGACACGAGACTCACTCTACCGACAGCTCGCTCCACCGACAGAGCGAAACGAGCGGCCGTACGATCACGACGTGGCCAAAGTGCTCCTGCTCGACGGCAACTCGCTCGCCTATCGGGCGTTCTTCGCCCTGCCGACCGACATGGCGACAGCTTCAGGACAGGTAACGAACGCCGTCTTCGGGTTCACGTCGATGCTGATCAACCTGTTCAAGGACCACACGCCTGATTCCATCGCGGTCGCCTTCGACCTGCCGCAGCCCACGTTCCGCCATGCGCTCGTTCCCGACTACAAGGCCGGGCGCGCCGCCGCCCCCGACATCCTCCGCCAGCAGATGGGCCTGGTGCGTCAGGTGGTCGAGACGCTGGCGATTCCCATCGTCGAAATCGCCGGTTTCGAGGCCGACGACGTCATCGCCACCCTGGCGACCCAGGCTCGCGATAGAGGTGACGACGTGATCATCGTCACCGGCGATCGCGACGCGTACCAGTTGGTAGAAGACCCACACGTGAAGGTGCTCTACAACCGGCGCGGCGTGAGCGATTGCGTGCTCTACGACGAGGCCGGCATCAAGGAGCGCACGGGCGTTCCGCCCACGCTGTACCCCCAGTACGCCGCGCTCCGCGGCGACCCCTCCGACAACCTTCCTGGCGTGCCCGGCGTGGGTGAGAAGACCGCGACGCGCCTGATCATGGCGTACGGCGACCTCGACGGGGTCTACGAACACGTCGACGAGAACACGCCGAAGCTGAGAGAGAACCTGAAGGCGCATGAGGCCCAGGTGAGAAGCAACGCGATCGCCACCCCGCTCGTCCGAGACGTCGACCTCGGTGTCCAGATCGAGAACCTGAAGATGGGCGACTGGGACCCAGAAGCCGTACGAGTGCTGTTCAACTTCCTCGAGTTCCGCACTCTCCACGACCGCTTGATGGAGGCCATCGGAACCCGGCAAGAACCACCGCCGCCGACGGAGCCCTTCTCGGTGAAGGTTGAGCGGGTCGATCCTGCAGAGACGGCAGAACTGCTTGGTCGGATGGCCACGAGCGGCGCGCCGATAGCCGTCGCGGCGGCATGGGAACGAGAGGAAGGCAGGAGCCCACTCGTCGGACTGGCGGTGGCGCACGACGGTGAGGGCGACAGTGCCTGGTGGTTCCCTGCCGACCAGCTGGCCCAGACCTCAGCGGCGGTGCTGGCGCTGGCGAACCTGTTCGGCAAGGAGGGTCCGCCGCTGTACACCCATCGGGCCAAGGAACTGATGCGGGGACTCGACCGGATGGGCGTCGACCTGCACTCCCTCGGCCTCGACACCGCGATCGCCGCCTACCTGTTGGATCCGGCCGAAACGCAGTACGTGCTCGACGAGTTGACGGCGCGCTACCTCGGCCTGGAGTTGCGCGCGCCGGAGGCACCTCCGGTTGGGCAGCTCGATCTCGAAGGGACCGCCAGTGACCCCGCCATCGAGACCGGCCGCAGCGCGGCAGCGATCGCAAAGCTCGCGCCGACACTCGCGCACGCCCTCGATGCTCGCGGCCTGCGCCAGCTCCACGACGACATCGAGCGCCCGCTCGTGCGGGTGCTCTCGCGCATGGAGAAGGTCGGCGTGCGCGTCGACGTGGCCCAGTTGCGAGAGCTGCATGACGGGCTCGTCGCCGAAGGTCGGCGCCTCGAAGCCGAGATCCAGGAGATCGCCGGCCAGCCGTTCAAGGTGAACTCCACACCGCAACTGCGCCACATCTTGTTCGACGAGCTCGGCCTGCAGCCGCAGAAGAAGACGAAAACCGGCTTCTCTACCGACGCCGCTTCACTCGAGAAGCTGCGGGGCCAGCACGTGATCATCGAGCCCCTCCTCCGCTACCGGGAGGTCGAGAAGCTGCGCTCCACCTACGGCGAGAGTTTGCTGGCCGAGGTCGGCGACGACGAGCGCATTCACGCCACGTTCAACCAGACCGTCGCCCGCACCGGCCGGCTCAGCTCCGACCGTCCCAACCTGCACAACATCCCGATTCGCACCGAGGAGGGGCGGCGCATCCGGCGCGCCTTCGTACCCTCGGAGGGCCGGCGCTTCCTTGTTGCCGACTACAACCAGATCGAGCTTCGCGTCATCGCCCACCTGGCCCAGGACCCGGGGCTCATCGAGGCCTTCGCTTCGGGACAAGACATCCACAAGGCAACCGCGGCGCGCATCTTCAACTGCGACCCCGACGGGGTCACCATCGGGCAACGCTCGAAGGCCAAGATGGTGTCCTATGGGCTCGCGTACGGCATGGAGTCCTACGGGCTTGGCCAGCGCCTGGGGATCCCGACCGAGGAGGCGGCTGAGATCCTCGACGCCTACTTCTTGGGCTTCCCCCAGGTTCGTTCCTACATGGAGCGCACCGTCGCCGAGGCCCGGGATCGGGGCTACACCGAGACGCTCTTCGGCCGCCGCCGCCTCATTCCCGAGCTGTCATCGACCAACTACAGGATCAAGCAGGCCGGGGAGCGCCAGGCGATGAACGCTGGCATCCAAGGCCTCGCCGCCGACATCTTCAAGGTGGCCCTGGTGCGCCTCGACAACGCTCTCGAGCGCGAGACACTTGCCAGCCGCCTCGTCCTTCAGGTGCACGACGAGGTGATCGTCGAGGTACCGCCTGACGAAGCCGACGAGGTCACGACCATCACGCTCGATGCCATGCAGAACGCCTGCGCCCTCTCGGTGCCGCTGGAAGTCAACCTCTCTTGGGGCGACAGCTGGGCCGACGCCAAGGCCTAGCAGATAGAATGTGAATTGTCAGTGACCGATCAACTGCGTCACTGCCTCCCCAGAGCCCCGAACGCGGGCGGGAGACTGTCCGGAAAGAAGGCCTACGACCCATGTCCGACCCTGTAACGACCGACCCCGTAACGACCGAAGCCGCAACGAGCGAGCCCGAAGAGCCGGCAGAGGAAATCCCGACCGAGGCAGCCACCGCCGAGGCAGTACACGCCGAGGAAGGGCCTACTGAGGACGCGCCGGCGCCAGTGGCCGATGAGGGTGAGTACGTCCCCCGGGAGATCACGTTCGACGACCTCGACGGACTCTCGTTCGAAGATGCGATTGCGGGCACGATCGTCGAGTTCGACGATGGCGACATCGTGAAGGGCATGGTCGTGAAGGTCGACAAAGACGAGGTTCTCCTCGACATCGGCTACAAGTCCGAAGGCGTCATCCCGGCGCGCGAGCTGTCGATCCGCCACGACGTCGACCCGGGCCAGATTGTCACCCTCGGCGATGAAATCGAAGCCCTCGTCCTTCAAAAGGAGGACAAGGAAGGCCGGCTGATCCTGTCGAAGAAGCGGGCTCAATACGAGCGGGCGTGGGGCACCATCGAACGGGTCAAGGAAGAGAACGGCGTTGTTTCCGGGCCGGTCATCGAAGTCGTCAAGGGCGGCCTCATCCTCGACATCGGCCTCCGTGGATTCCTTCCCGCATCGCTCGTCGAGCTGCGCCGCGTCCGCGACCTCCTGCCCTACGTCGGTCGGTCGCTCGAAGCCAAGATCATCGAGCTCGACAAGCACCGCAACAACGTCGTTCTCTCGCGCCGGGCCTGGTTGGAAGAGACTCAGAAGGAGCAGCGCGAGGAGTTCCTCGACAACCTCAAGCCGGGCGAGAAGCGCCGGGGCACGGTGTCGTCGGTCGTGAACTTCGGTGCCTTCGTCGATCTCGGGGGCATGGATGGCTTGGTGCACGTCTCCGAACTCTCATGGAAGCATGTTGCCCACCCTTCCGAGGTCGTCAACGTCGGTGACGAGATCGATGTCGAGGTGCTCGAGGTCGACATGGACCGCGAGCGCATCAGCCTCTCGCTCAAGGCCACCCAGCAAGACCCGTGGCAGGAGTTCGCCAACAACCATCGCGTCGGCGAGCTCGTCTACGGACGGGTCACCAAGCTCGTTCCCTTCGGCGCCTTCCTCCAGGTCGGCGAGGGTATCGAGGGTCTCGTGCACATCTCGGAGATGGCGGCCCACCACGTCGATCTTCCCGAGCAGGTCGTCAACCCCGGAGAAGAGCTCTGGGTGAAGATCATCGACCTCGACCTCCAGCGCCGTCGGATCAGCCTCTCCATCAAGCAGGCCGCGGAGGGCGGCGTGGTTGCTGCCGAATACCAGGAGGCCTTCGGCGAGCACGCCTACGACTCCGAAGGCAACTACATCGGCGAGTACGAGGCCGCCGGATTTACACCCGAGACCGAGGCGCAGGCGGCGTGGGCCGACTACGTCGTCGAGGCAGGTGGCGCGGAGCCACCGGCTGCAGACAGCGGCGGCGCGCCGGAAGGTGCAGAAGAGCCGACGGAAGCTGCTGTGCCCGAGGCTGCTGTGCCCGAAGCTGCTGTGCCCGAAGCTGTTGTCGCCGAACCGGCTGAGGAACCGGTAGCCGAGTAGGTTCTCGCCGACTACCCCTCCAACTCTGGGGGGCGCCGCGGGGCAGGCGGAGAGGTGGCGAACAACGAGCATGACTGCGGTG
>JALZBN010000216.1 GCA_030947365.1 Actinomycetota bacterium | reverse complement strand
CGCGACCCCGGTTCGCCCATCTGGCCGAGTGCGATCTCCCTGGTCACGTACGGCTGATCAGCTCGTTTCACCCCAGCCAGCAGAACACCTTCACGGGCAAGCTCACCGAGGCTGGCCTTGACGCCGTCTTTCAGCGCGCCCGGGAGGTGGTCAGTGTCAACCGGCGAGACCCACGGCCATGACGACGAGGCCAACGACCAGAACCAGCACTGACGCCGCATACCTGAGAATCCAGTCGATGCCCCGTGCTTTACGGCCGTCGGCGGCTCGCACCTCTCGCAGCTCGACTGCCGGCCCGGGCAAGCGGTGATACCAGCCCCGCGCCACCACCTGCTGGCCCAGGAACGCCTTCGCCCGGAAGAGGCCGAACCACGCCGGCGCGAATGGAATCGGGTTCTTGTAGAGGAGGGGGACGAAGCCGGACGAGTCTTGGATGACGAGGTCGGGTGAGAGCACGTACCCGGGCATACCGCGGCCGATGACCTGACCCCGCAGCTCGACGCCGATGCCGCCCACCGGGCCAGCGTCGAGCCGCTCCAGCAACTCGGCGACCTCGTCGACCGGCGCGAACGTGCCGGGATAGCGCACGGTTTGCTTCAAGAAGAACAGGCCGCCGGCAACGACGAGGGCGAGACCAACCGAAAGGGTTGAGCCGGTGAACAGACCGAAACCGATGAGCCCGATGAACACAACCCACGGCGCGACGGCAATAGCGAGCTCCCGCGCGAAGCCGTGGCGGGCGGCTGCCACCTGCTCGGGAGAGGCGTAGGCAGCGGCGCGCATGGCGCTCCACTGCCGGGGCGCGCCGGGAAGGCCCGATTGCTCCAGTGCAAGGATCCGGCGCGCCACGAGCGGATGGGAGGACAACTTCTCCAGAGTTCGACCCCACGGGTTGGTGATGTCCCAGCGAATCGCGCCGAGCGCCCGATCGGGGTCGATACCCTGGGCAAAGGCGGCCTGCATGGCCTCGGCCGACTTCGGTTCGAAGATGCCCATCGCCCGCATCGACTGCGCCCGGTTGATCCGGTTCTCGAGCTTCCTGGCTTGGGCCTTCCCCGACTTCCCCTGAGCCGCCAGGGCCGCCACTTGCTCCTTCTGGGCCCCGCTCACCTGGCCCATGCCATAGGCGATCTTCACCAGGGCCGACGCCAACGCGTCACCGTCGCCGGTGCACTCGCACGACCAATGATCGGCGGCCGTCTCCCGGGCCCGACTCAACGCCAGAAGGGTGAACTGAGACAGCATGTACGCCAGGTAGGTGGCGATCGCGACCGCCTGACCTTCGCCGCGATTGGTGCCACGCGCCACCAGGTACACGTAGAAAAGCATCATCGGGATAACGGCTGCCACGGTCATCACCACGAAGTCCCAGTGCTTGATATGGCCCACCTCGTGGGTGATGACCGCGTCGAGCTCGCGTTCGTCGAGACGCTCGAGAAGGCCTCGTGTCACCCAGATGCGGGCATCGCCGGGCGTGCGGCCGAACGTGAACGCGTTTGGGTTCCCGTCGTCGACGATGCCCAGCTTGACCAACGGAACACCCGCGTCGCGGCAGCGGCGCGCCACGATGGCGCCGAGCGGATGCTCTCCGGTGTCGTACCCGTCGGCGGTGCGCTCCACGATTGTGGCTGGTACCAGCCACTGGATGATGCGGGGGTTCACCAAGTACTGGATCCCGATGATCACGATCGCAAAGATCGCCGGGAACCAGATCGGCGCGCCCAGGAAGTAGACGGCGAGCACCCCGACGCCGAGCAGCAACGCGATCAGCCCGGTGAGCGACGGGAGTGACTTACGAACGACGAATCCCATGACGACCTCCTTCAGAGGTTCGGATTCAGCTTACGGTGGTGGGAACCGGTTCGGGTGGCGGGGGAATACGGCGCGGCGCGGGTACCGCCGTCTCGGGCCACCGCTTGCGCTGGCGGGTGGAGAGCTTCCGTAGCAACTCGATGGCCTTGGGGTCGTCGTCGCCGGGACGGCCTTCGAGCGTGCCGTCCTGGAGCATCTTGACCATGATCTCCCGGCCGAGATCGGTGCGGATGATCGTGAGGGTCCAGTCGCCGAACGCGCCGATGCCGCCAGTTGAGATGTCGGCGTGCTCGGCCGCGAAGTCGGGGCACATCTTGCAACCCTCTCGGGTCCACGCGTGGCACTCCTTCAGCGGCACCTCGTGGTAGTCGCCGTTTCGCATCCAGATCTGCAGGGCGCCCTTGATGTTCATCTTCACCATGTCCTGCTTGCGGAGCCCGTACTTCGCTTCGAGGAGCTCGGGGAAGATGGCGTCATCGAACGTCTTCGAACACAGGAGGCCGATGTTGAGCACGAAACGGCGCGCCGGCTTCCCGGCCTTGCGCACCGTCATGACCGGCGGCACCGACGACTGGCAGCTCATGCCGACGAGCGCCAACTTCTCGGCGCCTCCGGCGACGGCCTCGGCGTAGGCCATGGTGTTGGCCGAGTAGGTGTAGCGACTGCCGGCGGCAGCCAAGATCTCCTCTCGGGTGCGAGCGACGCCAGGGATGGCCTTCCACGAGGTCCCATCACCCTCGAGGTAGGACACGAGGGCGGCATCGATGTAGCCGTGCTCGACCGCCCAGATGAGAATCGCCGAGACGAGCCCGCCGTCTTGACCCTTCTCGAGAATCTCGGGGTCGGCGGCGCGCGCCAAGATGATGTCCTTGGAGATGCCGTCGACCTCTTCAGGACGGCGTTCCCTTCCGAAGAGGTGGTCGTCGATGTCGGTTTCCCACGTGCGGAAACGGGGGCACGCCCGGGTACACGAGGTGCAGCCTCTGTCGCCGTGACCGCAGCCCCCGGGCCCACCCTCCTCTTCGAGATGGAACGGCCGGTACACGCCGTCGTCCTCGTTGTAGCCGAGCACGTCGTGGGGACACGCGACGACACACCCCGCGCACCCCGTGCACAGGCCCGAAGTGACCACTTCCTTGAACAGATGAGCCCAGTGCAAGACCTCTCGCGCCACAGGCCAACTCTAAGCGTCGTTTCGGAGCGCGCCGTTCGAGTGAAGGGGTAGACATCGCACGTGCCGGAGTTGGCAGAGGTCGAGGCGTACCGGCGACTGGCCGAGCGTTGCCTTCACCGCGCCGTCGCCGCGGTCGTGGCACCAGACGCCTGGTATCTGAAGCGGGGACTCAGCGCGCCCGCTCTCTGCGCGGCGATCGAGGGGCGACGGTTCCTCGTGGCCCGGCGCGTCGGCAAAGTGTTGCTGCTCGACACCGATGCAGACGGTCCTGTGCTCGGCTTACGCTTCGGGATGAGCGGTCGACTCCTGGTGGACGGCACCGCGGGTGTAGAGCAGTTGCTCTACAGCAGCAGCCAGGAGC
>JALZBN010000036.1 GCA_030947365.1 Actinomycetota bacterium | reverse complement strand
CCGCTGAGCTTTCCCCTTTCCTCATTCGCATCATCGGCGTACATTGCCAACAGCGAAGAGGGGTGATGTCGAGTGCAATCGTCGTCGCAGGCAAGGTCGCGGTTCCTGACCGCAGCCGAGGTTGCTGAGCTTTTACGTGTCTCAACCATGACCGTGTACCGGCTGATAAAGGCCGGCGAAATAGCCGCGGTCAGGGTCGGCAAGTCCTACCGGGTGCGGGAGGACGACGTCGATCGCTACCTGGCCCGCACCTACACCGAGGCCGGCTGACCTGACGTCGTCGCCCGTGGGGCCCCGGTTCGAGACGGTCTCGTTTCTCTCGGACTACGGGCTCGTTGACGAGTTCGCCGGCGTGGTCAAGGCGGTGATCCTGGCGATCGCGCCCGGCACGACCGTGGTCGACGTCACCCATCAGGTCCCGGCCCACGACGTGCGCGCCGGCGGCCTCACGCTGGCCCGCAGCATCCAGTACCTCCTTCCCGGCGTCGTGGTGGCCGTCGTCGACCCCGGAGTGGGCAGTGCCCGGCGCGCCGTAGCGGTAGAGGTGGGCACCGACACCGGCGGCAACGGCGACGGTGACAGCATCGGGACGTCGGTGCTCGTCGGCCCCGACAACGGCCTTCTCGCGCCGGCGGCGGCGATCGCCGGGGGGGCGCGCCGCGCCGTGTCCCTCACGAACACCGATTTCCACCTCGACGCGCCGGGTCAGACCTTCGCCGGCCGTGACATCTTCGGCCCCGTCGCCGCCCATCTGTGCCGCGGCGTCGATCTCGCCGAGCTCGGCGAGGAGGTTGACCCCCTCTCGCTCATTCCGGGCATCATCCCGCTGTCGAGGCTGGAGGACGATCGGGTCGAGGCCGAGGTGCTGTGGGTCGATCGCTTCGGCAACGTGCAGCTCAACGTCGATCCCGCCGAGATCGCGGCCATGGGCGATCGTGTGGTCCTCGGTCACGCCGACACCAGCCGCACCGTCGTGCGTGTCGGCAGCTATTCCGATCTGGGGCCGGGCCAAATCGGCCTCGTCGTCGATTCCTATGGGCTGTTAGCGGTGGCACTCAACCGCCGTTCGGCCGCCGACGAGCTGCACCTCGGCCCCGGCGACGGCGTGTCGCTGGCGCTGGCGTCGGAGTAGCTCTCCAGCGGGGCTACCGTGCTGCGATGCGCCGGGGGACGACGATCACGCTTGCGATCCTGCTGGCCGCCATCTTCGGCGCGGCGATCCTGCAGTTCGTGATCCTCGCCTGATCGCGCCCTAACTGCGGGTGCCGCACAAGCGGGTGATCTCGCGCTCCAATGACGCCAGGCCCTCCATCTTGTCGACGCAAAGGGAGACGCCGGCGGCGGCCGCATCCCGCTCGATCGTGTCGTCGACGTAGGCCGTGTAGAGGATGACGACCTGTTGGGGCCGTGTCTCGCGAATCTGGCGAGCGACGGCCAGACCGTCCATCGCCGGCATCTTGTAGTCGATCACGATGACGTCGGGGTCGGCGGCGGCGACGCGCTCGACGGCCTCTTGGCCGGTCGCGGCTTCGGCGACGATCTCGAACCCGTCGAGCGAAAGCATCGACGTGAGCATCCGGCGGACGTGGTCAGTGTCCTCGACGACCATTACCCGAATCTGACGCGCCACGAGTCAAGGCTATCGACGGGTCGGAGCCGGGGAAGAAGACGGCGGTCCACTGTTGCAACTGCTTGACCACGGGCATGAGCTCGGTGGGCACGGGGTCGGGTGCCGGAGAGGGCGGCGGGGGCGGCGCGACTTCCGGAGTCGGAACCGGTGCCGCGGTCGTCGTCGGCGCGGTAGTGGTCGTGCGCGCCGGGCGCGGGGCTGGCGCGGGGGCCTCGTCGACAGCTGGAGTCGGCACGGGGTCCGGCGCGGCTTGAGAGGCGCTGCTGCCGGAAGGCGTCATGAAGTCCTCGGTCACGTAAACCATGTTCGGCCCGTAGGCCACGCCGATGCCCACGAGGGTGAACTCGGCGTCGACGAGGTTCTCGTGGTGGGGCGGGCTGTTGACCAGGGCCTGGTTAAGGATGTCGAGGGTGCTGCCCATTCCTACGTTCTCGCCCAGCACCGACCAGCCCGTTATCTGGGTCTGGCGGTTGGGGTTGTGGGAGATGTTGCCCGCGGCGGCCATCTGCTGGGACCAGGCCCGGGCGACGTCGGACATGCCCGCGTCGAGGGTGAGTGCCGGCGCGCCGACCGAGGCGCGCAGTTGGTTGGTGAGGGAGAAGAACCGGCTCTCGTCGGTGGCGGCTGACGCATGGGCCACCGCCGGCGCGAGTACGCCGAGGGGCAGGGCCACCATGGCGACGAGGAGCGTTATCGCCCCGAGGGCGGCCTTTTGCAAGGGGGAGGGCGTCTGCATCGGTCTCCTTGTTGGGAGCCCTGATGACGCAGCGAGCCGTTCCTTGACTCGCCTCGGTGAGCGTCAGTTCGTCCAGGGATCTGATTGTCACTGCGTGCCTCTGAGGCATCGGCCGTGAGCGGTGAATCCTTGAACGCGCCGAGTTAGCGGACGGTGACCTTCTGGCGGATTCCGTTGCCGGTCTGCCCGGGCTTGCAGGCGATCTGGTAGTCGCCTGCGGGCAGCGAGGCCGAGAACTTCACCGTGGTGCCGGGACCGATGTTCTCCTTCTCTTCGATCACCTTGTCGGCCGCGCCGTAGACATAGACCTCGGTCACCTTGTCGCCCTTGTTGGCGACGACGAAGGTGTTGTTCCCGCGGACCAGAGTGCCGGCTACCCCCACGTTGCATTCGGAGTCGGTGGCGGTGATAGCGGTCTCCGGCCCACTTGAGGCGTTGGACGAGCAGGCCGCGGTACCCGCGGCCATGGCGATGAGGGCGACGGGAATGAGGAGCCGCCGTGCTGAAGGTCTTGTCATCGGGCTCCTACGGTTGTCTCGGACTCGGGATTCGCCGGGGTGGGAGCGCCGGGAGCGGCGCCATTGTCTCCACGGCGCGCCGGGCGGCGGAGGAACAACGACATCGTCGGTATGAGGTAGGCCAACCACACGCCGACCTCGAGCCTCGTCGGCGCCGCGCTGATGCTGAAGAGACCCTTCACGAGGGTGCCCCACCAACTCGACGGGGGCAGGACGCCGGTGGCGTCGAACAGCACTGTGTTGAGGCCGCCCGCCGTCAGTAGTCCGCCCTCTTGGAGGTCGTGGAAGCCGTAGGCCAGCACGCCGGCGGCGACGACGACGAGGGCCGCGCCGGTGTAGCGGAAGAACCGTCCCAGGTTGATGCTCACCGACCGGCGGTAGAGCAGGTAGCCGAGGCCCGACGCGGTGAGCAGGCCGAGCACGGCGCCGAGTAACGGCGTGGCCGTCGACCCCGTCGACTGCACGGCAGTCCAGATGAACAGCGCCGTCTCCAGCCCTTCACGAGCCACGGCGATGAACGCGGTGAGCGCAAGGGTGGTAACCCCCATGGCCAGGGCGGTGTCGAGCTTCTCGTGGAGCTCACCCTTCAGGGCGAAGGCCGTGCGCCGCATCCAAAAGATCATCCAGGTCACGAATACGACCGCGAGGATTGACATCGTGCCGCCGAAGATCTCCTGGGACTTGGTCGACAGCGACCGAGACGTGAAGGTGAGCACGGCGCCGGCCAAGAAGCTCAGGACGACGGCCGCGCCCGCGCCGATCCAGATGGCCGGGAGCGCGTGGCGTCGGTTGGTGCGCACCAGGTACGCGACCAGGATGCTCACCACGAGGGCGGCCTCGAGACCTTCGCGTAGCCCGATGAGGTAGTTGGCGAGCACGAGCTCCTCTGGATATTCGGATGAACCGGATATTCGGTGACCCGGTATTCGGTGAGCCATACGACTCACCTCAGGTATCCCTAACTTTATGCCGCTGGAGGGCGTGGCGGCAACTGCTGATTCGTCGCCAGCAGGAAACCGGCGAAGATGAGGGTGATCCCGATCACCAGCGTCACCGCGAACGCCTCCATCTCGCCGAGGGCGGAGTTGAACAGGCCGCCGATGCCGAGGACGATCGTCCCGACTGCGATCAGCACGTTGGCGAACACCATCCGTGCGGTCGCGCGCCGGCCCCGCAGTCGCCACGCGCTCCACACCGCGCCGGCGATCACGACAACCGCGCCGACCCCCGAGGCGACAGCCGCCAACACCCGTGGGAGGGCGCCGAACACGTCAGAGCCTTTCGGCAGCTCATGCACGGGTATGGCGGCGCGCAGTGGGCTGGCGACGAGAACCCCGGCCGCGAACGTGGCGGCCAGCGCGACCCCGGCGCCGACCCTGTCGCCGAGGCGCGGGCCGCCCAGCAGGTAGATCGTGCCGAGGGCGAGGAATGGCACATTGAGAACGGCACCAAACAGGTAGAAGGCCCGGAAGACGGCAGGGTTCCACCCGTTGGCCGCGCCGAGCCACAGGGCGGCCGATCCGAGCGTGAACATGGCCAGCGAGACGCTCCACGCCAGCTCGTGGCGGCGCCGGCGCGCCAACCAGCGCTCGAACGTGGACAGGCAGAAGGCGAGCGCCACCAGTGCGGCGGCGGCCGCCAGCGCGCTTTGAAGAGTCAGGTCTGCGACGCTACCGGCCTTTGTGAAGGGAAGCACGAAGTCGTAGAATCGCCTCACGATGCCCGACTTACCAGTCAGGTCCAACGGTCAGGGGCATGTGCAGTCGGGCTCCGATGGCGCGTCCTCCGTAGAGGAACCGGTCTTGAACCCGCGCCGGATCCCCGAGGCCACCGTGGCCCGCCTTCCTGTCTACCTGCGGTGCCTTGTCGAGGTGGCGGAAGCGAAGACCACGACGATCTCCTCGGAGCGACTGGCGGAGATGGGAGGTGTCAATGCGGCCAAGGTGCGCAAAGACCTCTCCTACCTCGGCTCCTACGGCACGAGGGGCGTCGGTTACGACGTCGAGTACCTGCTGGTGCAGATCTCCCGCGTCCTCGGGCTCACCCAGGACTGGCCGGTCGTCATCGTGGGCGTCGGGAATCTCGGTCATGCCCTCGCCAACTACAGAGGGTTTGCGGCGCGCGGCTTTCGTATCGCCGCTCTGGTCGACGCCGATCGGGCCAAGGTCGGGGAGATACTCGGAGATCTGGTTGTGCAGTCGCTCGACAAGCTGCCCGAGATCGCGGCCACCGAGCGGATCGCGATTGGCATCATTGCTACTCCGGCGGCGGCGGCCCAAGACGTGGCCGACCGTCTGGTCGACGCCGGGGTCACGTCGATTCTCAACTTCGCGCCGGCGATCATCAATGTGCCGAGAGGCGTGTCGCAGCGCAAGGTCGACCTGTCGATCGAGTTGCAGATCCTGTCGTTCTACCGCCAGCGCGGCGCGGTGGCACCAACCGAGATGGCGCCGCTGTGACGCCCGCGTACCCGGTGAATCTGCTGCTCGACGGGCGCCGGTGCCTTGTCGTCGGCGGCGGCGACGTGGCCGCCCGCAAGGCCGAGGGATTGCTGGCGTGCGGCGGCCGCGTGCACGTCGTCGCATCTCAAGTGAGCGATTCGATCCGGTCCGACTCCCGCCTCACGTGGGAGGAGCGGCCGTACCGCAGCTCCGACCTCGACGGGTGCTGGCTCGTCATCGCCGCCACCGACAAGGCCGAGGTCAACCGGTCGGTGTTCCTCGACGGCGAGGCCGTGGGCGTCTGGGTGAACGGCGCGGACGATCCCCAGCATTGTTCCTTTACGCTTCCTTCGGTGGTACGCCGTGGTGACCTCATGCTGACAGTGTCGACCGGAGGGCGCAGCCCCGCGGTCGCCACCTGGATTCGCAAGCGACTCGACGACGAGATCGGACCCGAGTACGAGGTGCTGCTCGATCTGGTGTCGTCTCGGCGGCAGGCGATCAAGGCCAGTGGCGGCTCCACTGAAGACGTCGACTGGCACCGTGCGCTCGACTCCGACATCCTCGGTCTTATTCGCACCGGCGAGCTCGAACAGGCAAGAGAGCGGATCGAATCGTGTCGGTGAACTCATGTCGGTAGTCGTTGTCGGCCTCAGTCACCGCACCGTGCCGCTCGACCTGCTCGAGCAGATGACAATCGACGGCACTCGGCTGCCCAAGGCGCTCGGCGACCTCGTCGGCCGCCAGTTCCTTAGCGAGGCGGTCATCCTCTCGACCTGCCACCGGGTGGAGGTCTACGCGGTTGCCGAGCGCTTCCACGGCGCGGTGCAAGACATCCGCAACTTCTTGAGTGAGCTTGCGTTCGTGCCTCCCGAAGACTTCTCCGACCACCTCTACGCGTACTACGACGAGGCCGCCGCGTCGCATCTGTTCAACGTCGCCGCCGGGCTCGATTCCGTGGTGATCGGCGAGAGCCAGATACTCGGGCAGGTGCGCGACGCGTGGGAGCAGGCGCGCGCCGAAGGCGCGGCCGGGGGTCAGCTGTCGGCACTGTTCCGCCATTCCCTCGAGATCGGCAAGCGAGCCCGCTCCGACACCGGCATCGGCCGGGGCATCACCTCTCTTTCGCAGGCCGCGGTGGCGATGGCGCGCGATCGCTTGGGTTCGCTCGCCGGGGCGCGGGTCGTGGTGCTCGGCGCGGGCGACATGGGCGAGGGCATGGCCGCGGCGTGGACGTCGACGGCGGCCCGGGGCGAGCTGGCCGAGCTCATTGTCGTGAACCGAACGTGGGAACGAGCGGTCGAGTTGGCCGCGCGGGTGGGCGGCAAAGCCGTCGCCTTCGGCGACCTGCGGGCGGCGATCGCCGAGGCCGACGTCTTGCTGGCCTCCACCGGCGCGCCGTCGGTGGTGCTCGACCAGTCCGACCTCCTTGCCGGCAGCCGCAAGCCGTTGCTCATCGTCGACCTTGGTATGCCCCGCAATGTCGATTCCGCAGTGGGAGACGTCGACGGGGTGACCCTGCTCGACCTCGACGACGTGCAGGGATTCGTCGAGGCGCGCCTCGAAGAGCGGCGCCGCGAGGCAGTTCGCGTGCGGGCCATCGTCGAAGAAGAGCTGGCGCGCTACGTCACGAGCACGGTCGCCCGTCAGGCCGCGCCGACGGTGACGTCACTTCATCAACGGGCCGAGGAGGTGCGCGCCGCTGAGCTCGCCCGCTTCGAGGCCCGTCTGTCTGCGCTCGACCCGAAGCAGCGTCAAGCGGTCGAAGCCCTCACCCGCGGCATCGTGGCCAAGCTGTTGCACGAGCCCACCGTGCACCTGAAGGACGCGGCCGGGTCGCCACAGGGTGAACGTTTGAGCAGCGCCCTCCGCGAGCTGTTCGACCTCTAGTTGTGGCCAGGCGCACGTTGCGCGCGGCGACGCGCCGGAGCAATCTGGCCCGCACCCAGGCCAAGCTCGTGGGCGGCCTCTTGCACCAGACCCACGTGGGGATTCAGCTCGAGCTCGTCGAGATGGAGACGTCGGGCGATCGGGCCACCGACGTGTCGATATCCGAGGTCGGCAGCACCGGCGTGTTCGTCAAGGAGGTGCAGGTGGCGGTCCTCGAAGGGCGTGCCGACATCGCCGTCCACTCGGCCAAAGACCTCCCCTCGGGTCCGACCGACGGGCTCGTGATCGCGGCGGTGCCGCCTCGCGACGATCCCCGCGACGCACTCGTCGGCAGCACACTCGACAACATCGCCACGGGCGCCCGGGTGGGCACCGGATCCGTGCGGCGCCGGGCCCAGCTGGCGTGGCTGCGGCCCGATCTCACCTTCGGCAACCTTCGCGGCAACATCGAGACCCGGCTCGATAAGGCTGGCGACTTCGCGGCGATCGTGGTTGCCGCCGCGGCCCTGCGACGTCTGGGTCGATCGACGTCGATGGCCGAGATCCTCGACGTTGGCCGGCTCGTCCCCCAGGCCGGCCAAGGCGCCCTGGCCATCGAGTGCCGCGCCGACGACGAGGAGATGATCGCGCTGCTGGCGACTTTGGAGGACGAGCGTTCCCGGCGCGCCGTCGACGCCGAACGCTCCTACCTTCACGAGCTCGGCGGTGGCTGCGATCGCCCCGTGGGTGCTTACGCGGTCGCGGCGCGCGAGGGCGGCATCACCTTGACCGGGCTGCTCGCCACCGCTGACGGCCGCATCGCGTTGCGTCACACCGACGAGCACGACGATCCCGTCGAGTTGGGCCGGCGCGTGGCGCGCCACCTGCTCGACGACGCCGGCGGTTCAATGGTGATGGCCGAGGTGGCACCGTCGGTGCAGCCGGTACCGGCGGTGCAACCGGTTCAGCCCCTGGACGCCGGCGGACCGTGACCGTCTGGCTGGTGGGGGCCGGCCCTGGCGACCCGGGGCTCCTCACCGTGCGTGGTGCCGAGGCGCTGCGCTCGGCCGACGTCGTCGTGCACGACCGGTTGTCGGAGATCTCGCTGTTGGACCTCGCGCCCGAGTTGGCGGAACGGATCGACGTGGGCAAGTCGCCCGGCGCGCCGATCGCCCAGGAGTCGATCAACCAGTTGCTCGTCGACCGGGGGCGCGCCGGACTGTCGGTCGTGCGTCTGAAGGGTGGTGACCCGTTCGTCTTCGGGCGGGGGGGCGAGGAGGCCGAGGCGTTACTCGCGGCCGGTGTTGCGTTCGAGGTGGTTCCCGGCATCACGTCGGCCGTCGCGGTGCCGGCCTACGCGGGAATCCCGCTGACCCACCGTGGCCTGTCGACCTCATTCACCGTTGTCACCGGGCACAGCCGCCACTCGATCGACGCCGACATCGACTGGGGCGCGGTTGCGAACGCGGGCGGAACGATTGTGGTGCTCATGGGCGTCGCCCATCGGGCCGAGATCACCAGCCGGCTGCTCGGTGCCGGGCTGGCCGCCGATGTGCCGGTTGCCGCCATCCGCTGGGGCACCCGGCCCGATCAGCTGACCGTGCGCACGACGCTCGCCCGGCTGCCGGAGATCGAGCTGGAGCCTCCCGTCACCATCGTCATCGGCCCCGTGGCTGCGCTCGACCTGGCCT
>JALZBN010000215.1 GCA_030947365.1 Actinomycetota bacterium | reverse complement strand
GCTCACGATGGCTCACGGTCGGTTCACCGTGGGCTCACGGTGGCTCACGATGGCTCACGGTGGCTCACGGCGCGCCGTCGGCGACCCGCAGGCTCGTCCAGGCTTTCGACTGCCAGCTGCGCTCGTCCGACGCGGAGCTCGTCGGGGTGGCCTGCTCGGCCGACGCATTGGTCGCGGAGCGCCCCGGGTCGACCACCACGTAGACGGTGTCACCGGGACGCGCGTACTGGAGCCGGGCGCGCGCCTGCTCCTCGACGTAGGCGGGATCGTTCCACCGGCTCTTCTGCGCCTCGAGGGCGTTGACGCGGGCGATCAACTCGGCCCGGCGCTGCGCGGCCTGGCCCACCGACTGACGCTGCTGGAGGAAGCGTTGCATCGGCGAGGCCAGGACCAGAGCCATAAGCACCACCACCGCGCCGAGCACCAGCGCACGGCCGGTGAGGCCGCCCCGCGCCCGGGTGCGCCGTCGCATCCGCATCCCGGTACCGCTCACCCCTGGGCCGCGAACCGAGGGAACGCCTTGGCGCCGGCGTAGCGAGCAGCGTCGTCGAGTTCCTCCTCGATGCGCAGCAACTGGTTGAACTTGGCCACCCGTTCGCTGCGCGCCGGAGCCCCGGTCTTGATCTGGCCGGAGTTCACCGCGACGGCCAGGTCGGCGATCGTGGTGTCCTCCGTCTCGCCGGAGCGGTGGGACATCATCGTGCGGTAGCCGTTACGGTGCGCAAGCTCGACCGCGTCGAGGGTCTCGGTCAGCGTGCCGATCTGGTTCACCTTGACCAGCAGCGCGTTGGCGCACGACTGCTCGATACCGCGCTGGATGCGGGTCGGGTTGGTCACGAACAGGTCGTCGCCGACAATCTGTACCGACGTGTCCAGCTGCTCGGTGAGCTTGGCCCACGCCTCCCAGTCGTCCTCGGCCAGCGGATCCTCCAGGGACACGATCGGGTAGTCGCCGATCAGCGCGGTGTAGTACTCGATCATCTCGGCCGCCGACTTCGCACCCCCTTCGAAGGTGTAGACGTCGTCGCTGAAGAACTCGGTCGCTGCGACATCGAGGGCGAAGGCGATGTCCCGCCCGACGACGAGCCCGGCCCGCTCGACCGCCTCGGTGATGAGGTCCAGGGCGGCCCGGCTACCGTCGAGGCTCGGCGCGAAGCCGCCCTCGTCGCCCAGTCCGGTGGACAGGCCCTTGCCCTTCAGCACGCTCTTGAGCGCGTGGTACACCTCCGACCCGTGGCGCAGGGCCTCGGCGAAGGTCGGGGCGCCGATGGGCGCGATCATGAACTCCTGCACGTCGACGTTGCTGTCCGCGTGAGCCCCGCCGTTGATGATGTTGAACATCGGGACGGGCAGGAGGTGGGCGTTCGGCCCGCCGACGTAGCGGAACAGCGGCAGACCGGCCGATCCCGCGGCCGCGCGGGCGACGGCCAGGGACACCCCGAGGATCGCGTTGGCGCCGAAGCGGCTCTTGTCCGGTGTGCCGTCCAGGTCGATCAGGGCCTGGTCGACCAGCCGCTGCTCGTCGGCGTCATAGCCGACCAGCTCCGGGCCGATGTCGTCCAACACCGCGCTGACCGCCTGCTGCACGCCCTTGCCGCCGTAACGCTCTCCGCCGTCGCGCAGCTCCACCGCCTCGAAAGCGCCGGTCGAGGCCCCGCTGGGCACGGCGGCCCGGGCCAGGGTGCCGTCGTCCAGCGCCACCTCGACCTCCACCGTGGGGTTCCCCCGGGAGTCGAGAATCTCCCGGGCGCCTACCGCCTCGATGCTCGCCACATGCTTCCTCTCGCCAACTGCCGTACGCACTCACGTCGACCCGGGCGCGAGCCTATCGGCGCGCGCGCGCGACGTCGCATCGCCCCGCCGCGGCATCGGCGCACCGGCGACCGCGCCGAACGTCGAAAGGCCCGGCCGAGACGTCTCGACCGGGCCCTTCTCCAGAGCTGGCGCCGGTCTCACTCGTTCTTCAGCCCGCTGGCCTGCTCCTGGGTGTCGGCGGTGAGCTTGCGGGTGTCCCGGGGCTCGGCGAACGGCATCCGGTCCTCGGCCTCGCCGGCCGCGATGGCCCGACCCCGCTGCAGCTCGGCGTTGAACTCGGCCCCCAGCAGCACGGCGAGGTTGGTGATCCACAGCCAGACCAGAAAGATGATCACGGCGGCCAGGGAGCCGTAGGTCTTGTTGTAGGAGCCGAAGTTGGCGACATAGAACGCGAACAACGCCGACGCCACGATCCAGATGATGACCGCAAGCAGGCCACCCGGACTGACCCAGGGCACGCCGGGTTGCTTGGCGTTCGGTGCAGCGTAGTAGAGGATCGCCAGCATAAGGCTGACGATGATGACCAGCACTGGCCATTTGGCGATGTCCCACACGGTTACCGCGGTGCTGCCCAGGCCGACCGCCTGACCGACCTGCCGGGCCACCGGTCCCGTGAACAGCACGATGACCGCGCCGACCAGGATCAGCACCACCATGGCCGCAGTCACCGCGAGCCGGATCGGGATCGTCTTCCACGCCGGTCGGCCCTCGCCCACCTCGTAGATGGCGTTCGACGCGCGCATGAAGGCGGCGATGTAGCTCGAGGCCGACCACCAGGCGACCACGAGGCCGACGATTCCGGCGATGCCGGCGGTCGAGTGGTTGCCCTGCACGTTCTTGACGATTGTCTCGAGCACCGACTTGGTGTTGCCCGGCGCCAGGCTGCCGATGTTGTCGAGCAGCTTCTGGGTGGTCGACCGGCCGAGCAGGCCGAGCGCGGCGACCACGACCAGCAGGGCCGGCGCCAGCGCCATTACTCCGCGGTAGGTGAGCGCCGCCGCCCAGTCTGAGAGGTTGTCGGTCTTGAACTCTCGGACCGAACGGCGCAGCACGCCCTTCCACGAGACGTCATCGAGCTGCGGCGGCCGATCCGGCGCGACGTCGTCGTCCCCCGCGCCGCCAGCCGGCCGGCCGGCGGCGGGGGTTGCTCGAGGAGAAGAGGTCACTGGCGACTCTCCTGGACGGTCTCCTTTGCCTCGCGGGCCTGCTGGCCGACGTCCTGGGCCGAGGACTGGCCCTCCTCCTTGACCGTCTGCGCGGCGTCGGCCGCCGTGCCCTTGACCGACTCGACGGCCTGCTGGGCCGGCTCCCGCAGGTGCTCGCCGACCTCCTTGGCCGCATCAGTGAGCTTGTCGGTCAGCGGCGCCGCGCTCTCCTTGGCCTTGGCCGCGACCCGGGTCTCGGCCGAACTCGCCGGCAGCAGGGAGCCGACCAGCCAGCCGACGCCGAAGGCGATCAATCCGGTGGCCATCGGGTTGCCGCAGGCCCGGCTGCGCAGGGCGGCGGGAGCGTTGCTCACCGAATCCGGCATGGCCTGGCCCAATGAG
>JALZBN010000035.1 GCA_030947365.1 Actinomycetota bacterium | reverse complement strand
GGCGCGAACGGCGACGCCTCTAGGGCCTTCACGTAGGGGTGGTCGGCCAGCGGGTCGACTCTGGCGGCGGGCCGCAGCCGGCCACCGTCGACCACGAGATCTTCGAGGAGCGGAACAAGGGCCCGCTCGCGTTCGGTGAGTGTCGCCGTGTCGAGCCCGAGGGGTCCGCCCGACTCCACCGCGGCGGTGAGGCCCTCGAGTCCTGCCGACACGGCCTCGTCGGCGACGACCCACCGGCCCACATTCGGGGCGCGCCGGGTGCCGGTGAGACGCTCGAGGTCGCGCGGATCCACCCAGCCCCGCTCAGCCACTACCCGCTCGACTGATCGTGTCGGCTTGGCCTTTGAGGCCGCCAGCACGGGGGCCACGTCGAGCACCTCCCCGCCGCCCACGGTCTCGTCCCTACCGCTCTCCCGTAGCACGAACCGGTCGCCCGGCAGCAAGGGCAAAGCATCGGGAAGGTGAAGGCGCACGAGGGCATCGCCGCCCGGCTGGATCACCTCGTGGCCCAGCACCCGCAGGCGCGCCGGGTACTCGCCCGACCCGAGGTAGGCCTCGTACGCGCCGCGCCGGCTCACATCATGGTCAAGGCTCGGCAGCACCCGCAGCGAGGCGTCGAGCTTGCGGGTCGAATGCCATTGGCCCGGGCGCACGAGGGCGTTGCCCCGGCTCACCTCCGAGCGGGACACGCCCGTGAGGTTCACCGCCACCCTGCTGCCGGGCGGCACGACCGAGTGCGCCTGCTGGAGGCTTTGCAGGGCCCGTACCCGAACCCGCCGCTCTCCGGGAAGCACGAGGAGGTCGTCGTCGACCGAGAGCCGTCCCCCGGTGAGCGTGCCGGTCACAACCGTGCCCGACCCCTTGGCCGCGAACACCCGGTCGACCCACAGCCGGGGCCGATCGTTGTCAGCCGCCTCCGGCGCGGTCGCGAGGAGCCGGTCGAGCCCGGCGCGCAGATCGTCGACGCCTCGGCCCGTCGGCGCGTCGACGTCGACGATTTCGGCCGCCTCGAGGAAGGTGCCGTCGAAACGGTCGGCGAGGTCCATCCTCGTGAGCTCGCGGGTGTCATCGTCGACCACGCCGACCTTGGTGAGGGCAACGATCCCGGCTTTCACCCCCAGGAGCTCGAGGATCCGCAGGTGCTCTTCGGACTGCGGCTTCCATCCTTCGGTTGCGGCGACGACGAACAGGCACGCCTCGACCGCGCCGACCCCGGCGAGCATGTTCTTGATGAAGCGCACGTGCCCGGGCACGTCGACGAACGCCAGCTCGGTGCCCGACGGCAGCGTCGTCCAGGCGAACCCGAGGTCGATGGTCAGGCCCCGCGCCTTCTCCTCCGCGAACCGGTCGGGGTCCATGCCCGTGAGGGCCAGGACGAGGGTGGATTTCCCATGGTCGACGTGTCCGGCGGTTGCGACTACTCGCACGCTCGGCTCAGCGCTTTGGCCAGCACCGGGTCGTCGGCGGGGTCGACGGTGCGGAGGTCGCAGATCGTCTTGCCCTCGCGGACCCGTGCGATCACCGGCAGGTCGTTGGCTCGCAGGGCGCCTGCGTGATCGCCGTCGATGGCCACGCCGGCCGACGGCACGTCTTGGCCCGGTACCGACCCGCCTCCGGCGACCGCGACGGTGTCGACCACCGTTCCCGCGCCGAGCCCGGCGGCTCTCGCCCGCAGCGTCTCAACTGGTGTCGCAGCCATCCGCCAGAAGGGGATGGCATCGCCATCACGCCGCAGATAGGCCATCGCCGTCTCCTGCAGGGCGCCGAGCACCAGGCCGCCGGGCCGCAGCGCCCGGTTGAGCGGGTGGCGCCGGCATTGCTCGACGAGGTCGGCGCGACCAGCGATGATCCCGGCCTGGGGCCCTCCGAGCAACTTGTCGCCCGAGAAGGTGACGAGGGCGGCGCCGGCCTCGAGGGTCTGGCGTACCGCAGGCTCTCCGGCCAGCCAGCCCGGTGGCCCGCCCCGAAGCCATGGCGCGGCGGAATCGAGCAGCCCCGACCCGAGGTCGACCAGCACCGGCGCGCCCAGTTGGGCCAGCGGCCCGACCTCGACCGTCTCCGTGAACCCGACGATGCGGTAGTTCGACTGGTGCACCTTGAGGACGAGGGCGACGACGTCGTTCATGGCCGCGGCGTAGTCATCGAGCCGGGTGCGGTTGGTCGTGCCCACCTCGACCAACCGGCACCCCGACTGCTCCATCACCTCCGGCACCCGGAAGCCGCCACCGATCTCGACCAGCTCACCCCGTGACACCAAGACCCCCCGGTCACGAGCCAGTGCGGCCAGCACCAGCATGACGGCGGCGGCGTTGTTGTTGACCACGAGGGCGGCTTCGGCCCCGGCGGCGCGGGCCAGGAGGCCGGCGGCGTGCGCGCTGCGAGAGCCGCGCCGGCCCGTGGCCAGGTCGAACTCCAGGTTCGTGTAGCGGCCGCTGTCAGAGGCGGTCACGGGCACGGGCGCGAGGGGTGCCCGTCCGAGGTTGGTGTGCAGGAGCACCCCGGTGGCGTTGATCACCGGACGCAACAGGGCGGCGGCGACGTCGCCGGCGCGCCGGCGCGCCGAGGCCGGATCATCGGCCGCGATCGCGGCGCGCGCTGCGTCGACGAGCAGCGGATGGGGCAGTGCGACGTCGGCAATTTCACGTGCCAGCGAGTCGACCGACGGCGGATTCGACATCTTCACAGGATACGACCATCGCACCGCGTGCCATGCTGTCGGCACATGGAGTTTCCGCCTCGGTTGCCGCAGGCCGTCGCCGTGTTCCTCACCGTGACAATCGTGCTCCCGCTGGTGACGGCGGGTACCGCGCTCGGCGCCATCCTGTTCCTGCCGCTCCCGACCCCCGCGTTGCCGGAGCCGAAGCCCGGTATCGACTCGCGCGTCACCCACATCCTGGCTGCCGACGGCTCCGAGATCGGCATCCTGCGGAAGTTCGAGACGAGCATTCCGGTGAAGCCCGCCGACATCCCCCAGGTGCTCAAGCAGGCGGTCGTCGCCGAGGAAGACCAGCGCTTCTACTCGCACAGCGGCGTCGACATAAAGGGAGCGGTGCGGGCGTTCTGGGCCGACCTCACCGGCGGCAAGACTCTCCAGGGCGGGTCGACGATCACCCAGCAGTACGTCAAGAACGCCTACACGACAGGTCAGCGCACGCTCGCCCGCAAGCTTCGTGAGGCCCTCTTGGCCAACAAGCTGGAGCGCAAGCTGTCGAAGGACGAGATCCTGTACCGCTACCTCGACAACATCTATCTCGGCGGCGGCGCGTACGGCGTCGGCGCCGCGGCCCAGTCCTATTTCAACAAGCCCGTGAGTCAGGTCACCCTGTCGGAGTCGGCGATGCTCGCAGGTCTGATCGCCTCGCCATCGGTCGACGAGCCCCGCAGCAACCCCGTGCGCGCCGAGCAGAAGCGGGAGGCGGTGCTTCGCAAGATGCTCGACCAGCACCTCATCACCGACGCCCAGTACAGCGAGGCCCTTCCCCAGCGCGTCTTCCTCGTCGGCTCGGGCCCAGCTCCCGACGGCCCGGCGACGCTCGTGCAACCCCTGGAGCTTCAGTCGGCGACCTATCCCTACTTCGTCGACGCCGTACGCCGCTATCTCATCGCCCGTTTCGGTGACGATGTCGTCTACCGCGGCGGATTGCGGGTCGAGACATCGCTCGACGTCAAGATGCAGGCGCAGGCCGAGGCCTCGGTGAAGGACTCCCTCAGCGGAACCGACCCGCCGCTCGAGATGGCTCTCGTGTCCACCGACCCGACCACCGGACTGGTGAAGGCCATCGTCGGGGGGCGCGATTTCGCGGCGTCACAGGTCAACCTCGCCTTGGGTAACTGTCCGGTCACGGCGAAGGCCCCGCCGCCCGACGCGCCGGTCTGCCTTTCCGGCGGTGGCACCGGGCGCCAGCCAGGTTCGTCGTTCAAGCCCTACACGCTCGCCGCCGCCTTCGAGAAAGGCATCGGGCCCGACGCCGTGTACTCGGGCCCGTCGTCGTACACGTTTCCCGGCTGCAGCGGCACTGGCTGCACGGTGCACAACGTGGAGAGCGAGGCAGTGGGTTCGATCACCCTGCGGGGTGCGACCCAGCTGTCGGTTAACACTGTCTTCGCCCAGTTGATCGGCAACGTCGGCATCCAACGCACGGCGGAAATGGCACACCGCCTTGGGGTCACCATGATCGACCCCAACGGCCGTCAGCCGAACGGAGAGCCATACGGCTCGAGCCTCACACTTGGCGCGGCCGAGGTGTCACCGTACGACATGGCCGCCGCTTTCGGCGTGTTCGCCAATCACGGGCTGCAGCTGGCGGCGACTCCCGTCGCCAAGGTTTTCGACGCTGACGGCAGGGTGCTGGAGGACAACACGAAGCGCAAGGGAAAGCAGGTGATCGCGCCGGAGATCGCCGACAACGTGACCGACGTCTTGAAGGGCGTCATCTCCGCCGGCACCGGCACCGCCGCCGATATCGGCCGGCCAGACGCAGAGGCGGGCAAGACTGGTACGGCTGAGAACTTCGGCGACGCCTGGTTCGTCGGGTACACGCCGGTGCTCTCGACAGCGGTCTGGATGGGCTACGCCGACCGGCCTCGACCGCTGACCGGCATCAAGGGTGTCGGCAAGGTCTACGGCGGCACGATCCCAGCCAAGACCTGGCACAACTTCATGAGCCAGGCCCTCGCGGGCGTCGACTATCCCGACTTCCCGCCGCCGGCCCCGCTCAACCTGGTTGGCGACTTCGCGCCCGGCGCGCAGCGCGAGCCGGTGAGCACTCCGCCGGGCGGCCCCTTCGTCGTGGTGGGTCCACCGTTGCCGCCGACGCCCCCTACGTCGATCCCGACAGTCACGCTGCCCGGCGCGAGCGGGCCCGGCCTGGGCGCGCCGACGACGTCGACCACCTCGCTCCTCAACCTCTTCCCGCCGCCTCACTGACCCTCGGCACTGACCTCGGGGCGGAGCTCCGTCTCAGCTCAGCCCTGGGTTGTGGTTGGCGCGTCGGTGGTGTCGTCCGGCGCCGTCGTCGTTGTGGTCGTGCGCCGTGTGCCGGTCGAGCTCGGAGTGCTCGTCGTCGAGCTTGATGAGCTCGACGAGCTCTTGGTCGCGCCGGGAGTGCCAGCCTGTGGCGCGTTGGCGCCGCCACAAACCATCACCGCGTCGCACAGGCCGTGGATCGGCACCGCGAAGAAGGCGGCGTCGGTGGGAAGGCCGCCGCCGGTGAAGGCGGCGGAGGATATGCCGATCACTTCACCCTTGATGTTGACGATCGGCCCTCCGCGCCGGGCGTCGTCGATGAAGATGTTGTGCTGGAACACGCCACCGTTGACGGCGGTGAGGAGTCCCGGCGTGACCCGGTTGTCGGGCCCGCCGGCGATGGCGAAGATGCGGTCGCCGGCCTTGGGGTCGGGCTTTTCGTTGTCCCACTCGATGTTCTCGGCGCGCGGCCTGCTCACCGCGAGGAGGGCGAGGTCACGGTCGTCCTCCCACGTCCACAGAGTTGCCGGGCCGTTGAAGCTCCCGTTCTGCACGGTGATGACCGGCGCCGGCATCTGGGTCGAGGCGTTCACTGCCGCGAGCGAAGTGATGAGGAACGTCTGGCCCCCAGCGGCGCCCACGACGAACGCCGAGGCCACAGACGGTTGACCGGCCTGGTCGAGCGTGTTCACCGTCCAGACGAGGGGAGCGATCTTCTTCTCGATCGCGTCCATGCTCAGGTCGGGCTTGGTGGTCGTCGTCTGCTGCTCTGAGGTCGGCTCGGTTGTGGGCAACGGGATCGACGCCGCCGACGAACCCGCGCTGCGCACCTCCGCCGAGTCGCTGCTAGTCCAGATGGTCGCGCCGATCAGGCCCGTAACGAGGGCGATGACGACGCCGGCCGCCATGATCGTCATGGGGCTCGACAGCGTGAAATGCCGCCGCCAGAAACTCTCGACGCCCGGCATCCGTTACAGGCTAGCTGGGCATAGGTTGGACATCGTGTTCGCCCTCGTCGTTGCCTTTGTCGTCGTGCCGCTCGCCGAGCTCGCGGTCATCATCTGGGTCGGCGGTCAGATCGGCGCGCTCAACACGATTGCCCTGCTGCTGGTGGTGAGCATCGGCGGCGCCTGGGTGGTGAAGCGGGAGGGTCTGGGCGCGATCCGGCGGTTCCGCGCCCAGCTCGACGCCGGCAAGATGCCGGGCAAGGAGATTGCCGACGGCGCGCTGATCGTGATCGCCGGCGCGCTTTTGCTCGTGCCGGGATTCATCACCGACATCTTCGGCGCCTTGTTGCTTCTCCCGCCCGTGCGCTCGGCGGTACGCGCCCTCGGGCTACGGAAGCTCGCGCTGCGCACCTGGCGCCGGGCCTGACCGGCTGTAACTCGACTCGACGGCCGCCAGTACACGCGCCGTGCAACCAGCCATGTCGATCGGCGGCAGCAACTCGTCGGCTATCCGCGCCGCGACCGCTGCGAACACCGCGCCGGCGCCACTGTCGGGCGCGGCCACCGACAGCGGCGCGCCGGCATCGTTGGCGGCGCTCACCGCCGGCTCCAACGGCACCTGGCCCACCAGCGGCACGCCGAGGTCGGTGGCCAGGTTGAGGCCGCCTCCCGAGCCGAACAACTCATAGACCTCGCCGTGGTCGCAGGTGAACGTGCTCATGTTCTCGATGACGCCGAGCACCTTGAGGTAGGAGCGGCGCGCCATGTCGGCCACGCGCGAAGCGACCTTCTGGGCCGCCAGCGCCGGCGTGGTGACTATCAGCATCTCGGCGCGCGGGAGGATGCGACCAAGGGCCATTTGGACGTCACCGGTGCCGGGAGGCATATCGAGCAGGAGGTAGTCGATGCCGCCCCAGCTCACCTTGGTGAGGAACTCCTCCAGGGCCTTGGCCAGCATCAGTCCTCGCCACATGATCGCCATGTCCTCGTCGTCGACGAGGAAGCCCATGCTCACGACCTTGATGCGCCCCGCGCCGACAGGGATCTCGTGGGCCTGGATCTTCCCATCACCGCCCGCGCCGAGGCGGCCCTTCACCCCGAGCATCCGGGGCACGCTGAAGCCCCAGATGTCGGCGTCGAGCACCCCGACTGTGAAGCCCCGGGCGGCGAGCGCCGACGCCAGGTTCACGGTGACGCTGCTCTTGCCGACGCCGCCCTTGCCGCTGGCGATCGCCAGCACCCGCGTGGTGAGGGGAACCTCGGTCTCCGGCGCGTTGTCGGCGGCCTTGCGCCGGGCCCGTTGCATGACCTCCGACCGCTGTGACTGCGTCATCTCGCCGAACTTCACCGCGACTGCCGTCACCCCACGGAGGCCTCGCACCTTCGACTCGACGTCTTCACGGATCTGCACCCGGAGCGGGCAGCCCGAGATCGTCAGCGCCACGGTCACGAGGACGACGCCGTCGTCGGCCACCTCGACCCCATTGACCATCCCAAGGTCGACGATGTCGGACCCGAGCTCGGGATCGACAACGCCACGTAGGACGGCCATCACATCGGCTTCGGAGGGGGCAGGGAAGGGCATCGCGTGGATTTTACCGGTCCAGGCCGGTAATATGCGAAGCGATGGCTGGCGCCGAGAATACAGAGCCGTTTCCGGCCCGGTTGGCCGTCCTCAAGGCGCTCGGCGACAACACCCGCTATGCCATCTACCTCGAGCTGGCTCGGGCCCAGTCGCCTCGCTCCACCGCGGATATCGCCGAGGTACTCGGCCTGCACCCCAACACGGTGCGCCCCCACCTCGAGCGCATGCGCGATGTGGGTCTGCTCCAACTCGGAGTCGAGGGCAAGGGCTCGGTCGGCCGTCCCCAGCACCGCTACACGCTCGCTTCCGGGGCACCAGCGTTGGGCCTCGAACCACCGGCCTATCCCGTTTTGTCGAAGATGCTGGTGCAGCTGGCGGCCATTACCGCCGCGCTCCCCGACGAGTCGGCCGCCGCCGGCGCGTCCCAGGGCCGGGCCATGGCTGCGAAGTACGCGCCGGCGCGCGGCCCACACGCCGATCGGGCCTGCGCCAAGGCCTTGACCGCCGCCCTCGACGAGCTGGGCTTCGATCCTGCGGCCGGCGACGACGGCGACACGATCACGATCGCCTTCACCCATTGCCCCTACCGGGAGCTGGCCGAACTCTTCCCCGAGGTCGTCTGTCACCTCCATAGAGGAATGATCGAGGGCTTTGTGGAACAGATAGGGGGCGCAAGTGTTGAACGGTTCGGCACACTCGCCGACCGTGACCCGTGTCAGGTAGAGCTGGCGGTCGGGGTAAACTCATAAATGAAACTGGATCCTCAGGAGGAGCCAAGAATGATCGACGTCACCGAGTCGGCATCGCTCAAGGTCAAGGAGCTCATCCACTCGGAGGGCAACGATGATCTCGCCCTGCGTGTGGCCGTGCGCCCGGGCGGATGTTCGGGCTACAGCTACGAGATGTTCTTCGACACCGACATCGCCCCCGACGACAACCTTGCTGAGGTCGCCGGCATCAAGGTCGTCATCGACCCCGAGAGCGCTCCCCATCTGAAGGGCGCGTCCCTCGACTACAAAGACGGGCTCCAGGGCGCCGGGTTCGCCATCAACAACCCAAACGCCACGCGTAGCTGCGGCTGCGGCCAGTCCTTTAGCTGATCCGCCCCGGCGGGCAGAGTGCGGCTAGACGCTGCGCCGTTCCCGCGGGCCGCGTGACCGAGTTAGGGAATGGCTACGCCCAACTCCCTGTCGTCGCTTCGGCGGCGCTCGGCGCGTGCACGTCGGCCTCGTCAGCGCTATCGAGCGTGGGCTCGGCGCTGGCGACTTCGGCACTCGTCGCCAACTCTGTCTGAAGGCTCTCGATTTGTCGCTCGAGGGCGCCGATGTCGTCGGTGCGGCCTTGCACCTCCGCCCGCTGCTTCTGCTCCACTAGCTCGACGAGTTGGAGCTCTAGTCCCACCACGTGGTCTTCAAGGCGAGGATTGGTCATGCGACCCTTCTTCCCAATTCGGGCC
>JALZBN010000214.1 GCA_030947365.1 Actinomycetota bacterium | reverse complement strand
CCGGCACCGTAGAACAAGCGATGCGCAACCCCACTCAGATCCCCGTCGAAGATGGCAACGTCACCACTGCCGATCCGCTGGGCCTCGTGCGGGCCCTCGACGCCAGCGATCGGTTCCAGCGCGACAGCCGCCTGGGCAGCATCTTCCACCCGGGCAAGGTTTCCTACCGGGAGACGTCGTCCACCAACAGCCTGCACATCCTCATCAAGGGGAACCGCGTCTCCGCCCACGTCGACGAGGTGTCGCCGCTCAAGTGCACGGCAGACGGATCAGCACGCTACGCGTGGGGTCCCGTCATCGCACACAACTTTGCCGGGCTTCTTGCCGACGTGGGCCGGCGGGTCAGAGGTCGCCACGGCGAGCAGCGATGCGGCCTCGAGTGCGAGCTGGTGTGGGTCGACGACGAGTTCGCCGAGATGGTGGCCTCAGGGGAAGAACGCCTGGCGGATGCCGGCTGCGAGGGGGAGGGCCCGTCAGGCCCATAGAAGGCGGCGGAGGCCGGACGCTCTGGCGATCGGCCGGGTGACGGCGGCGCGCACGGATTCCTCGGTGCCGGCCAAGATCAGGTGGCGGCGGGCGCGAGTGGCCGCGGTGTAGAGCAGCTCCCGGGTGAGGATCGGCGACGCGGGGTCGGGGAGCAGCACGGCGACGGCGGCGAACTGCGAACCCTGGCTCTTGTGCACGGTCATGGCGTAGACGGTGTCGACCGCGGCCAGGCGGGTGGGGCTGAACTCGAGCAACTCGTGACGTCGCTCGAAGACGGCCGCGACCCGGCCGGGCGCGGTGGCCACGACCACGCCGGTGTCGCCATTGAAGAGCCGCAGGGCGTAGTCGTTCTCGGTGACGAGTAGCGGACGTCCGACGTACCAGGTGCCCTCGGCCGCAAAGCCTTCGATCTCGCCGGCAAGCCAGCTCTCGACCCGGGCCATCCAGGTGTCGACCCCGTAGGGACCACGGCGGTGGGCGCAGAGCACCCGGCACGAGCCCAGGGCGGCGATGGCGGCGCGGGCGTCGCCGGCGCGAGCGGCCGCCGTCAATTTATGGCCGGCTTCCACGACGACGTCTCGCACCGGGGCGAGCGCGGCGCGGTTCGCCTCGGTGACGTCGACGGGAAGCCAGTGCACGTCGGGGAGGTCGCGGCCGAGGATCTCGACGGTCGCGTCGGCATCTCCACCGCGAATGGCCTCGGCCAGCTCGGCGATACCGCCGCCGAAGCGGTGCACCTGGCGCAAGACGACGATGCCCTCGCCGATCGGCTTTGCTGGCGCGCCCTCTTCGCCCGCGGGGCCCACGATGTCGCCGAGCACCGCGCCGGCCTCGACCGATGCGAGCTGCTCGGGATCGCCGACCAGAACGAGGCGCCCGCCGGCGCGCACGGCCTCGACCAGGCGGGCCATGAGAGACAGTGACACCATCGACGTCTCGTCGACGACAACCACGTCGTGCGGCAACCGGTTGTTGCGGTTGTGACGGAAGCGGCTGGTGCTGTCGGGACGCCAGCCGAGGAGCCGGTGCAGAGTTGAGGCATTGGTGGCGAGGAGCCCGGCGCGGATGTCGGCGCTGACGTCGATAGTGGCGGCCTCGGCGTGCACCGCCTCTTCGAGGCGCGCCGCGGCCTTTCCTGTCGGCGCGGCAAGGGCGACAAGTGGCGGCGGCGCGCCGGCCGCGGCCGCCTGCTCGGCGAGCAGGGCCAGAATGCGGGCCACCGTTGTGGTCTTACCCGTACCGGGGCCACCGGCGACGACGCAGAACCGGCGCAGGACGGCACTGGCGGCGGCGAGGCGCTGGAGGTCGGGTTCCGGCGCGCCGAAGAGGCGGTCGAGTCCGGCCGTGAGCACATTGGCGTCGACGGCGGTGGCGGCGTCGAGGCTGCGCGTGCTGAGGTCGGCCGCGACGTCGCGCTCCTCCTGCCAGTAGCGGTCGAGGTAGAGCAGGGTGCCGTCGAGACGGAGGGGACCGTGTTCGGTCACGAGGGCGCTGGCGGCGACGTTCGCCATCCAGTCGTCGACGTCGGGCCACGGCAGGGCGTCAAGGTCGACGGGCAGGTCGGTGTCGATGATGACGGTGGCCGCGATGGTTGCCAGGTCGATGCACACATGGCCGAGCCGGGGGGCACGGGCGGCGAGCGCGGCAGCCAATAGAACGGCCTCGCTTGAGTCGCCGCAGAGACGACCCAACAGCAGCGCCACGTGGACATCGGCCGCCGCCAGCACGCCCGCGTCGTTGAAAGCGTGCAGCAGCCCCGGCGCGCGAAGCGCGAGCCGCACGTCGAACTGGGTGGTTTGCGTCACGCGGCCGCGATCCCCCTGTCGAGAAGGTCGCTGAGGGCGACGATGAGCGCGGCGGGCGGGTTCCAGGTCAGCACCCCACACGGCTGGCCGCCCACCCGGGGCGCGCCGGACCCCACCATGCCCCGCAGGAAGAGGTACACCGCGCCACCCAGATGGCGCGCCGGGTCGTAGTGCGGCAAGCGCCAGCGCAGGTAACGATGCAACGCGGCCGAGTAGAGGAGGGCCTGGAGTGGGTAGTGGGCCCGCTCCATCTCCGCGGCCAGAGCCGTGGGTCGGTAGTGCCACGCCGTCAGCTCCTCGCCGTCGATACCCAGCCAGTTGGTCTTGTGGTCGACCACGGCGAAACGCGGCGCGCCGTCGTCACCGGGAACGCGGATCACGAGGTCGAGGCTGCCGGCGAGATAGCCGCGAAGATCATTACGCAGCGCGGGATCGTCGAGCCGGTCGGCGTAGCCGGCGAAGACGTCGTCGGATGGCAGGTGTCGGCGCAGGAGCGCGCCGATGGCAGCGACGGAGAGGTCGGCGCGCGGCGCGTCGCCGCCGACGAGCGGCAGCTCGAACCACAGCTCGTTGAGCCGATCGGACGCGCCGATGTCTCGCAGCCGCACGTCGCCCACGCTCGGCCCGAGCGGCGTCTCGATGGCGGCCCGCAGCCCCGCGACCACGGCGTCGAGGTCGCCAAGTTCGATGTTCTGGCGCGCCTGCTCCTTGGCCACCTTCGCTGCCAACTCGCTCCCGAGGTCGGGCGTGGCGAAGTCGGTCACTTCGAGTACCGCGTGCACGAACGTGCCGACATCGACGCCACCGGGCATCGATGCGAGCAGGAGGGGAACGGCACGCAACGCCTCCTCGTCTCCCGGCGCGCCGTGGGGGGACTCGTTGGCGGCGGGTAGGCCGACAGGTCCCTCGTCGCTGACCACGGCCTGCTCCGTCTCGCTGCCCACCCGCGGGTCGCCAGAGTTGTGGGTATCAGCAGTGATCCCGCTGTATGACGTGCGCCGCCAGGAAGCATCGAGGGCGCGGTCGAACCGCCGGGTTGCGAGCGCGGCCGCCGGCGCGGCTTGATCCTGCCAGGGCGCGCCGGCGACACCATC
>JALZBN010000213.1 GCA_030947365.1 Actinomycetota bacterium | reverse complement strand
TGTTCTCGCTGATCGACCGACTGTGTCCCCATCATCACCGGTTGAAAACCCGGGAGAACTGGGGCCTGGTGGAGGGACGGGGCAAGCGCGCCTTCGTGGCGCCCACCGACGAACGACACCCTCGCCGGATGGTCGGTCGGACCTGATGGATGCATCAACGCCGGACCGGCATTGCGTTTTGCTATGCTAAACGCATGGCACAACTCGTGACGCGCGTCGACGACGAGCTGGCGGCGGCAGTCGACGACCTCGTCGCACACGGTGTGGTGGCCAGTCGGTCCCAAGCCGTGCGCCTCGGGCTCGAACGACTCGTCGATCGACATCGGCGCGACATGGTCGGGGCGAGCATCGTCGACGGCTACCGCAAGCGGCCCCAGACCGAGGCCGAGGCGGGCTGGGCCGACGAGGCCACCGTCGCCATGATCGCCGACGAACACTGGTAACAAGGGTGCCCCTGCAGGGCGAGATCTGGTGGGCCGAGGCCGAGGACAAGCGCCGCCCCGTCCTAGTCGTCACACGAAGTGAGGCGATCGCGGTGCTCACGTGGGTGATCGTCGCGCCGGTGACCCGCACCGTCCGCGACATCCCCACCGAGATTCGCCTCGGCACTCGCCACGGCCTTCCCGACGACTGCGTCGCGTCGCTCGACAGTCTTCAACCGGTCCGACGCAGCTTGCTCACCGAGCGGATCGGCCGGCTCGAGACCGACGAAGCCGACGAGATCTGCCGGGGACTTCGAGCCCTCGCAGATTGCTGACTCGCGAGCCCGGCGGTCGCGAACGGCCGGCTACTCCGGGAGGTGGCAGACGGCCTCGACATTGTTGCCGTCGGGGTCCCGGACGAAGGCGCCGTAGTAAGCGGGGTGGTACTCCGGGCACAACCGCGGCGCCTGCAGGACCTCGGCGCCGGCTCCCACGGCGGCATCGAAGAAGGCGCGGACAGCGGCCCGGTCGGGCGCCGAGAAGGCGATGTGCGACTCGCGGAAGCCGTCACCGGTGGTCCGAGGCCCCAGCCAGAAATCGGGCATCGGTGCGACACCGAAACCGATGACCTCGCCGAAGTCCATCAGCCGGGTCCCGCCGACAGAAGCGAGGACGGTGTCGTAGAAGGCGGCGCTGGCGGCCACGTCGGCGCACTGAATCGATACATGATCGAGCATGAACACATCCTGGCTCAGGTCAAGTCAATGTCCCCACAAGGCTGGAGGGGCATCAACCCCAAGACCCACTTCGGTGCGCCTCGATCGGTCAGCCGCGGATACCCACGGTCATGGTTGAGAAGGTCTGGACCGCAGACGAACTGGAGCGCCTGACGCCCGCGGAGCAGGACGCCATCTTCGATGCGAGTGTCGTCAACGACCTCGCCGCCAGAGTTCGTCGAGCGCGTAAGGCAGAGGGCCGAGGAGCGGATCGGCCAGCGTGACCTTCCTGGCACGTGAGCGGGGCCCGACGAGTCGTCCGTGCCACAGCCAGCTTCTTGAAGACCTCGACCGGCAACTCGCCGTCGATCGCGGAGCGAACGGCGAGCCGTCATCGAACGACTTCCAGGTCTTCGACCTCCTGCGAATCGTCGATCGCTTCGCAACCAGCGTCGACGATCTTCCCGAGCTGATTCCTGGCCGGCCCGACTATCGAATCCTGATTGCGGTGGGAATGCTCGTTCCGCGGTTCGCAGTGCTCGGCTAACTCGCCCGGGACGGCGCTGTCGAGCTGGTGCACCTCGATCTCGACTTACAGCCGGGCGCCTAGGACTGCGGGCAGCCCCACCAAGGACCAGCGCCCCAAGGGTAGCCTTCTGTATGTGTGGATAGCGGTTTGTGTTATCTGCCCGTATCTTTTGCTACAGTCACCAACGTGGATCCCGTCGACAATCCCTACGCACCCGGAGCGGGTCTACGCCCGCCAGAGTTGGCCGGTCGGGATCCCGACGTCGGGAGCTTCGAGACGATCCTTGCCCGCGCCGCTTCTGGGCGGGCCAGTCAAAGCATCGTGCTCACCGGTCTTCGCGGAGTCGGCAAGACCGTGCTCCTCAACGATCTCGCCGACCGCGCAAGACGTCGAGATTGGGTCGTCGCTCAGGTCGAGGCGCGCGCGGATGGAGACAAACGCGATGCATCGTTCCGGACCATGGTGGCTCGGAGCCTGAACCAGTCGCTCCGCCAAGTCACCGGGACCTCGGGTTTCCGGGTCAAGTTGCGCTCCGCCCTGTCGACGTTCAAATCGTTCTCGATCACTACGGACCCGTCGGGCGCACTGGCCCTGGGGATCGAAGTCGACCCTCGGCAAGGGCGCGCCGATACCGGCTCGTTGGAGCTCGACCTCTCAGAGCTCGCATTCGACCTCGCGGGCTCGGCGGCGGACCTCGGCACAGGAGTCATCGTGTTGATCGACGAGATGCAAGATCTTCAACGCGACGAGCTCGCCGCCATCTGCACCGCGGTCCACGAGACCGGCCAGCGGACACTTCCGTTCTGTGTGGTGGGCGCCGGTCTGCCGAGTCTGCCGGGCGACCTCGCCGAGGCGCGCTCCTACTCGGAGAGGCTCTTCGCCTTCCGACCAATCGGACCGTTGAGCTCGGAGGCGGCCGCGATCGCTGTGATCAAGCCGGCGGAATACCAGCACTCGAGCTGGAGCCAACAGGCGGTCGACGTTGTCGTCGAGGCTTCGGCGGGCTACCCATACTTCTTGCAGGAGTTTGCCAAGGCGAGCTGGGATTACTCTCCCGGCCCCACGATCGAGCTCGATGACGCCAAGATCGGCGTGCAAGCCGGCCGCGAGAAGCTCGACGCTGGCTTCTTTCGGAGCCGCTGGAACAGGGCCACACCCGCCGAACGCGAGTATCTGCGGGCGATGTCCGAAGATGGCGAGGGTCCATCATCGAGCGGCGAGATCGCCCGCCGGCTCGGCAAGACCAAAGTGCAGCAGGTCGGCCCGACGAGAGCGAAGCTGATCCACAAGGGATTGCTGTACGCGCCCGAGCACGGACTGATCGCCTATACGGTCCCGGGCATGTCGGCGTTCCTCTCCCGGCAAGTCGATTAGAGCGCCTGCGATGCGGAGCGACACCCGGTTCACTGACACAGGGAAGCAAGCGGACGGCCTGCCGATCGCTCGCTCGCCATTCAGGCGCCTCGCACGAGTCGACTCCCATCTCGCCCTCAGTCGGCGTCAACCAGTGTTGCGGAGGCCGGCGGCGATGCCGTTGATGGTGACCAGCAACCCTCGGCGCAGCATGGGGTCGGGCTCCCCCGCCCGTCGCCACCGGGAGAGCAGGTTCACCTGGAGGTGGCTGATGGGGTCGAGATACATGTCGCGCACGGCGAGGGTGCGGGCCAGGGCCGGTTGGCGCTCGAGAAGCCGGGCCTGTCCGGTCACGGCGAGGACCTCGGCCACGGTGAGGT